>JADFPY010000020.1 GCA_022562085.1 candidate division KSB1 bacterium
AAAATTTGACAATGTTATTGGAATTTCTCCACAAAATTTGTACCGCGTCCATAGCAAACATCATCTGAATTTTTGCTCATTTTACTTTCAGAGGAAAAGTGCTCCAATTTACAAAGATTGGTTGGTAAATGTTTAAGAATTAAATCATACTCTTGTTCAATATATCTGAAAAAAAATGCTTCTTGTTTAGTTTTACTTTTGATTGCAAAAAATTCATAATTTTCATTCATTAAAGTTTTAATAATTTGAATATCTGCCTGTTAAGTAGCTGACTAGCTATTGCGTTTTAAGGTACATTATGTTTAAAATAAACGCAATCAATGTAGTAAATCAAACGAACAACAAAGTAGGCACTTCTATTAGTAAATTTTGTAAGTTTTTACTCCTCTGCCGGTTACTTTAGTTCTGCTTGTTGGATCTATTACTGTTATTTAGAATAAATTCCAATATTTTTGGATTTTATATAACTATTTTATATTTTTGTCGGTGTATTTTATATATTAAGAATTATATATAAGATAATTTTATTTATCATTTCAGTTTTTTTTCCCAAACTCCGGATCAACAGGAATCAACCTCGTTACGATGAAGGCAGGAATGGTTGAAATCATGATCCAAAAAAAGAAATGTGGATAACCGATGATCTCTTGCAGCCAGCCACTAAACATGCCCGGGATCATCATTCCCAGGGCCATGAATCCGGTGCAAATGGCAAAGTGGGCGGTCTTATGTTCCCCTTCAGACACGTAAATCATGTAGAGCATGAATGCTGTGAAGCCAAAACCGTAGCCAAATTGCTCCAAAGCCACCATAAGATTGATGATCCAGTAATTGTCGGGTTGAGTGTAAGATAAATAAACATAAACTGCGTCAGGAAGATTAATGGCCAGCAGCATCCACCAGAGCCAATATTTCAAGCCGTTTCTTGCGGCCAGAAAGCCGCCCAGTAAGCCTCCCAACGTTAGAAAAATAATTCCGACTGTTCCATAAACGAAGCCAAACTCGCCGGTGGTCAGCGCCAGGCCTCCGATCTCACGGGCATCCAGTAAAAACGGCCCCGCAAGTTTAACGAGTTGTGCCTCGGCAAAGCGATACAACATGAGAAATGCCAAAATTAAGCCGATATTTTTTTTCTTGAAAAACAACACGAATGTATTTAAGAATTCGGCTAAAATGCTTTTTCCGCTGGCAGAGCTGCCGGCGGCGTCGCTGGCAGGATAGGGTAAGGTCCTCTTGTGATAGAGAAAAAACAATAGAAACAAACCAGCCACCCCTAAAAAAGTAAACGACCAGGATAGAGGAATATTCCCAGCCCGGGCTCTGAATATCGCTTCTGACTGCGTAGTAAGCTTTGGGTCTAACTGGATCACTGCGGTAAACGGTTTGTTCCAGTTGTCTTGCGTGAAAACAAAATGATCCCCTTCCAGCAATTTCAGGCTGCTGTCCCCGGATTCCCGCCCGAAATTAACCACAACTCGGTCGACATTTTCCGGCCTTTTGGATAATCGAAAATATAAGAGGCCAACGTTGCCTACCAGATTTTCTTGCGATGCACTGGTTTCTTCGGGACCAAAATATTTTTTTAAGAAATTTTCAAGATTACTGACAACTAATCTATCCCACCACGATGATTCTTTAGTAGATTTAACTGGAAGTTGTTCAGCGGCAGATCGATAAAAGCCATTTTTCCTGTTCGATTCTTTCGCATAATTGATGATTGAGTCGGCCTTGTCACGGCTTAAAAGGGCAGTTGCAATGTTGAGCGTAGAAGGAGACGCCAAGAGCATGACCCGGTGCTCGCCTGGCGCGGCCTGCATGGATTCAGGTTCAAGATTGGCGTCTTCTCTAATCTCAATGCCAGGAGTGGCAACCACATGCGTCGTAACAGTCGGTAAACCCGTGATGCTCTCCAGATATCCCGCCAGGATGATCAAGAGTCCTTGACCGGAGATCATAGCAAATCTGTAGAACGTGCTTCTAACCCCCACAAACCACGCTTGCTGGTGTTTCGAAAGTCCCAACATGTAAAATCCATCGATAGCGATATCGTGTGTCGCCGAGCTAAAAGCGAGCAGCCAAAAAAATGCCAGGGAGTATTTGAAAAAACCCGCAGCTGGAATGGTCAGCGCCACGCCGCCCAAAGCCGCGCCGATGATGACCTGCATGAGGATGATCCAGAACCGTTTAGTTTTGAGATTGTCTACCAGGGGACTCCAAAGCGGCTTGATAACCCAGGGAAGATAAAGCCAGCTGGTGTAAAGAGCAATTTCAGTATTTGATATCCCTAATTTTTTGTACATGATAACCGAAACCATCATAACCAGGACATAGGGCAGGCCTTCAGCAAAATACAGAGTGGGTATCCAGCGCCAGGGGGGTATTGAGGTCTCGGGACCGTCTTGCGGCGGGTTTCTGTCCGAATGGTTCACAAAATTTCCCTATATGCGATGCAGGTTAAGTGGTTTTCGAATGCGGAAGCGAGACTACCCCGGCAAGAATCATTACAGCGTTGAGGGGTAGGATAAAGAGCAATTTAGTAATTAATAGTTTGATTGCCAACTAAAAACCAAATAAAAAAAGGCGTAACCGAATGTCGGTTACGCCTAAAAGTAGGGTAAAGCATTTGTTGCTTTCCGCTAATCTTCACGCTGTTTTCTTAATTCCTGAATTTCATCACGGAGTTTTGCGGCGTCTTCATACCGTTCGTCTG
This sequence comes from candidate division KSB1 bacterium, assembly GCA_022562085.1. Taxonomy (NCBI): domain Bacteria; kingdom Pseudomonadati; species Candidatus Zhuqueibacterota bacterium. The sequence goes on from JADFPY010000020.1 coordinate 2,711, forward strand.
AAACTGCCTTTTTCATATCCAACTCCAGGCGGTCGAGTGCGTCAACCGGGGCTGCTGCAGCAATGTCCTCCTCATCGATTTCTTTGTCATCCACTGATGCTTTAGACATGACTTCATCGGAGACAAAAATAGGGGCATGCATTCTAAGTGCAAGGGCAATGGCATCACTTGGGCGGGCATCGATATCAGTGCTTTGGCCATTTAACTTCATGCTGAGCACGGCATAATAAGTATTTTCCCGCAGATCGCTTACCACGACCCTGGAAATTTTTGCTTTAACTGATTCGAGAAGGCTCTTGATTAGATCGTGAGTCAGAGGCCGGGGGGGAGAAACATTCTCCAACTGTAAAGCAATGGCCTGAGCCTCCGTATTTCCGACTACAATTGGCAGCCATTTATTGTTAACATCATCCTTCAATATAACGACGAACCGGTTCGTGTGTGCATCTAAAGTTACCCGATCGACTCTTACTGCAATCAACATTTAAAATTCTCCACAGGTTTGGATGTCTCGTCCTAATAAAAATTCGAACCGAGAATTTTATTGGTTATACAATACAGAAATAATTTCATACTGTCAAGTGAAATCTTAATTCAACTTTGTGCTTCTCTATATTTTTAGTAGTTTCCTTAAGAGTGTTTTGTTCTCTCTGAATTCAGAACAAAACGTATCAAGAAATACTTCCAATCATTAAGAAATGCCGAACCCCTATACTATATATCGTTTTAATCCCGCAAAAATTAACAAATCAATTATAAAGTTTCTGAAGAAAAATTCCTTGATAATAATGAGTTAAGATTTGATCGAATTTTTTTCCGGAGTGGGCCATACTTGCCGCCCCAACCTGACACATGCCAACTCCGTGTCCCCATCCGGCCCCTTTTAAAATAAATGTGTGTGTCAAGCCTTTCGATCTGCCCTTTTTCTTAACATAAAAACAACCGCTGTATAACGTCTTTTTTGAAAGCGCTTGTCTGATCGGAAGTTCCCTGTTTATTATAAATCGTTTCTTTGTACCGACAACCTCAAGATCAATTAGGCGGCCCGAAACGCCTCTTTTGAGCGGTACGAGGTCTATTAACTCTCCAAAATTCTCGCCGGTTTTTTCACGAATGATTTTTTCCAACTCCTGACGTTTGTATTCGACCTGCCAGCGAAAGTATTTTTTGCTGTAATTAATTGACTTCGGGCCATTTTTGCGTGCGCTGTTACAATACACATCCGGGCTGCTGTCTATCCATTTTCTAACATTGCTTTCTTCGCTTAGCGGCGTACTTAAACGATTCCGGTCTCTATCCAAAACACCGCGCAAATACTTTTTCGCGTTGATTAGCCAGACATTCTCATTATTCTCCGTATGCCCGCCGCAAACTCCGGCATAAAACGCTTCGGTGATTTCATTTCGATGAATCATAAATATGCCGCGCGTGCTCTCGACCGCCATGTCTGCTCTCTCCGCGTTTCTTGACAACCCGCTATAGACCTGACAGTGTACCTCATCACATAAATCAAACGGCTCAAAAGGGTGTCTTAAACCAATTTTGGAAACCGCTTCAACACGGGCGGTGATTGCCTGGGCTTTTAGTGATTCGTATGGAAATCCCGCCGGCATTTCGGAGGGAACGACACCTTTGAGATAGTCTTCCAAAAAGAGTTCGTTGATGGCCGTTATCATGCCGTCTTGATCCAACAAAAACTCGAAGGCCCCCCCATAGGTCCGGTGCTCCGTTGTCTCCCAGTGGAAGCCGCTGCCCACTTCCACATCAGCTAATTGAATTTGTGAGGCGCTTAACCGGATCGGCCCCGGTGAATCGAAACTATAGTTGTTATAAAGGTTCGTGAAGCGAAGAATTCCTTCAGAGTCGTTTTGGGGAATTTTTATTATTTCCGAATTGGTTTTTCCTTGAATCTTGCTTTGGTAGGTTTTCGCATCGCTTTCGCTAATAAATTTTTTATCTAAAACAATTTGATACACAGATTTGTGAATGTAAGGAATCGATAAATGGGTCGTCGCAATTTTATTGCTATGAACATCAAGGCCCTTGTTTTTGGCAAACCTGACAACCTCTTCTGCCTCGGATCTGTTTTTTCTCGTCCCCACCGCCAGCCGGTAAACGTATTCCGCGGGTTTGGAATCGATTGCTTCGATTTTCCAGCGACCGCCTTGCAACCCCTTCAAGGCAAAATCTCCTTTGCTGTTAACGAAACTAACTTTCCCTTCGACTCTAAAGTCAACTTGTGTTTGGCCCTGCAAAACTCCAACGCGAATAACAGGTTGCTCAGCGTCATTTCTTTCCAGGACTTTTTTCTTTTGAGTTGGTGCCTGGCATGTAATCCCAAAAAGAGAAAACACTATAATAAAAGCAACCAACCAAGCTCTGGGGAAATGGCATAGAAAATTATATATTTTAAAGGTCAATTTTTTCATCGATCGAAGAAGAATGGATTTCATTTTCTTTTTTTAAAAAGATAACCTAAAATAAATAAAATTTCAAATTTATTTTATTTCAATTTATTTTTACTTGCTTAATCGCTTCAAAATGAATTTCCCCAGAAAATGGATATTGTCCCCTTTTTGCAGGTAGTCAAAAAACTGCTTGCCCATCTCACGCCAAAGCGGGTCATTAACGTCGTAATAGATATTCTTGCCATCGCGCCGGGTCGTTACCAGGTCGGCGTTTCGCAGGAGTGAAAAATGATGACTGACGGTTGACTGATTCATTTCTAATGTTGTAGCGATTTCCGTTACCGTTAAAGGTCCTTTCTTGGCAAGCAGGAGCATAATTCGCAGCTTGCTTTCCTCGCTTACTAATTTTAAGATTTTGACCGCCTTTTTAATATACCCTTCAGGAAAAAATTCTGGTGCTGTCTCTTGAGTTTTGGGTTTGGTTTTAAAGTTCATCGTTTGGGCTGCTTAATGAAATACCATGCTGGCAAAAGTCACCGTCGAGTTGTGTTCGTCTACTTGAGTCTTTGAATAATTAAGTAAGGCGCCTCGTTTTGCATCAATGGTTTTTAAAAGAGTATAAATTGGTGAGAATCCGCAGACCCGATAGCAATCCTGGTTTTTCTCGACCGACCGCTGGAAACCTTTAAGATCGAGTGATTCAATTTTTGCGAGCAGCTCTTTATCGGCTTGCTCAACCCGGTTCAAAAACGCGGTGTCTGTCGGGCTTTGATCGCCGTACCGCGGTCCGACGTGGGAAAAGTCAACACTCGTAATCAGACAGACTTTCTTGCCAAATTCAGCGATGGTCTTTTTGAGGGCACGTGAGAAATTCTCGACGATTTTCTTCTCCCTTGGAAAGGCAGAACCGTTTAACATGTGATAAGAGAAGGAGCAGAGAATTGGAACAAAGGTAAAATCGCGTTTATTTTGAAAAAGGTGCTGCAGGAAAATCAACTGAAACTCGATGGTGTGCTCACTCTTGTGCGGCAAAATTTCATTGGGGTGGGTGTCGTAATTTGAGTTTAAAGTTTCAATAAATTCCAAATCGCATTTCGCCCTGCCAAACGGAGTTTCGAAATCTTTGGCCAGGATCGAATACAGATTTTCCAAACCGGAATGACCGGTTCCTAAAATAACAAAGCAATCAACATCTTCGGATTCTGCCAGGGCTTTATAGGCATATGTATAACACGGTCCGCCGGCGCGTATATCAATGTGTGGGGCAACTAAACCTTTTGGCGCTTGGCCGTTGTCCTTTGCCGTAACCGGGCCTGCCCCCTCCGGATTTTTAAAAAACTGATCGAGCTGAGTTCTGAGTTTTACTGGATCCGATTCGTAGCTTTGTCCTGCATGAGATGCCTCACGAACAGGAGAGTTGAGAAACGCTTGTTCAATCGCTTTGCGTTTTTGAACAAAGTTATCATTGTCCAGGAAGAGTTGTGCATCTAAATTGCGCAGGACTTCCGAGAGCTGCTCTTCAAAAAGAAAGTTCCCGAACGCACGATGGTATTCATTGCGAATATCCAGTTTCGAATGACTGCCGTCGAAGAATTGCAGCAAATAATAAACATCCGGAGAAAGAAGAATCATATCGGTTGCAATGCCGCCAGGATCCCGCAAACTAAACATCTGCCCACGCTCGGTTTGCACCGGGATTGCGTCGACATATCTGATTTTGGGGTATTCGCAGTTATTAGAAGACATAAATATCTAACTTTGACTTAAATTTGAGCCGCTCGTGCACAGAATTAACGAGGAGCGTGAACAGAGAAGCGAAGAGCGCAAAACAAGTATTGTTCGGACATCGCTTCTCGCTCCTCGGCGCGGTGCAATTGATAACCGCTCACAAGTTAATTCACCACCAGGGTCTTCAGCGATTCGCCTGCCTCAATGGTTTTGTCAATCGCTTCTTTGGCTTTATCTAAAGTGTACTTGTGTGTGACCAGTTTCTCAGCCGTGATTACCCCTTGCTCGATTAATTCCAAGGCTTCCAGGGTATCATTTGGGCCGCAGGAATAACTAAAAATCAGATTGATTTCATTAAAATATAGATGAAACGGATTGATTTGCAAAAATTTGTTGTCCGGAGTCGGGGTAAAAAACAGCGCTGTGCCGCCTTTCCCGACACACGATAAACCGGCTGCCATCGCTTTTATCGAACCGGGACCGATAATAACCAGATCCGCCATTTGACCTCGAGTCAGGCTTTTTACTTTTTCAATTAAATCTTCCGAAGCCACATTTATCACGGCATCCGCGCCGAATTCCTGAGCCTTTTCGAGACGATAAGGAACCAGATCTGCGCCGATAATTTGCCTGGCGCCAATGTGCCGGCCGAGCAAAATATGCATCTGCCCCATGACCCCTAAACCGATGACCAAAATAGTGTCACCGCTTTTCAAGCCGGCTTTTCGAAACGACTTGACCACGCAAGCCGTGGGTTCGATTAAGGAGCCGTCTTCAAATGAGAGGGCGTCCGGGAGTTTCAAAGTATCGCCGCGCAGATTTACAGCAGGAACCCGAAAGTACTCCGCCAGGCCGCCCGGGTCGATTTTGGCAGCTTTCCAGGTTGGACAGAGTGAGTACTGCTTTTTTCGGCAAAACTTGCAGTCAAAGCAGGGCGCGTGGTGGTGCACAAAAACCCGGTCACCCACTTTAAACTCTGAAACTTCACTGCCGACTTCTTCAATAATCCCGGCCGGTTCATGCCCGGGATAAAACGGCGCCTTTTTTTCGACGTACCAGTCCATGGTGTCGCTGCCGCAAATGCCGCAGGCTTTCATGCGTACAAGGGCTTCGTCACCACCGATTTCAGGAATCGGGATTTCTTCAAGGCGAATGTCCTGGAGAGTGTGGAGTTTGATGGCTTTCATTAATTCAAAGAGTTACTTTTTTAAGTGTTGAAGTAACAAGTTTTCTCACTTCGCGGAGTTTATCCTGAGTGTAATCGAAGGACTCGGTCGAAATGATTTTAAGAGCGATAACGTTAAATCTTAAAAGGCAACTTAACCAGTCTTCCACTAATTTCTTTTTCACTTGAACGAATCTGCACCTTTGCTCCCTCTTCAATAAACTTCGTCCGCACATATCCCAGAGCTATTTTTTTATTTAAATCGAATGAGTATGTTACGCTGGTGATATACCCGACTTCCCGGTCGTCCATAAAAATCGGATCTTTTTCGTTTGGCTGGGTGTCATCTTCCAGCACAATACCCATTAAATGTTTCTGCACTTTTTCATAAGTATCGAGTCGTGCCACCACTTCCTGACCGATATAGCACCCCTTATCGAAATTCACATACGGCAGCATATTTGTTTCATGCGGATTGATTTCTTCATCAAAATCTTTGCTGTAAACCGGCCAGCCGGATTCGATTCTCAAGGTTTCGTAAGCGTCTTCTCCCATCGGTTTCAGACCCACTCGACGACCCGAGTCAATTAAATGATCCCACAGTCCGCTCAAAGCATTCCCTTCGGTTATCAAATTAAAGCCCCTAAAACCGAGTTCATCTGTCCGGGAGATTTGCACCATATGATTGCTCCAATCGATTTCTTTGAAGTGACATTCCAAAAGGTCATCAAATTTAACGTCGAACAGCTTGCTTAAAAATTCCAACGACTTTGGACCAAAAATTGAGATCACTCCCCTATTCGAAAGAATTTCAGTTTTCGCATCTTCGATAAAAATATATTTTTCGATCCAGTCAGTTATTTTTTTTGCGTTGCCTGAGGTTATGAGCAGGCGCATTTCGTTCTCAAATTTAAATAGCATCACCCGGTCGACAATGCGGCCTTTTTCGTTGGTAAAAATATTGAACTGGCCTTCGCCCGGTTTCAGGGTGCGCACCTCGTTGGTGGACAGGCGATGCAGTAAATCAACGTGGTCGTTTCCAAAAATTCTTATTTGCCCGAAATAAGAACGGTCCATCAAAACCACGCCCTTTTTTGCGGCAGAGTATTCTTCTTTCACCGAGGTGTAAAAATTGGGGAGCTGCCAATTGTGGAAGTCCCCGAATTCTGCTCCTAAAGATTTTTGCTTTTCAAAAAGAATGGAGGTTTGCATGGCAGCGCTTTCTGATTAAGGCCGGATGGCGTATTTAATGCCCTTACCCTCGAGGAGCAAATCGAAGGCTTTACGGAGGTCGTTTAAAGGATATTTAGCCGTAATGAGCTTGCTGACTTCGATTTGTTTTTCAACGAGCAGTTGATAGGCTATCTCGACGTCTCCTGGGGTGTAATGAAAAGAACCCATTAGAGAGATTTCATCATAGTGCAAGCGGGCGGTATCCGCCATGATTTTCGTGTCCGGAGGACAGCCGCCAAAAAGTATGATTGTTGCCCCTTTGGAAGCAAGCGATATCGACTCTTCCCAAACCAGGGGGAGGCCGGTGCATTCGAAAATCCAATTCGCTCCGTAGCCTTTTGTAATCTCCTGAACCGTCTCAACAGAATTTTCTGTTACGGTGTTAATGACAAAATCTGCGCCCAACTCTGTCGCTATTTGCAGCTTTTGTTCATGTTTGCCGGCGACAATTATTTTATGAGCGCCTTTAATCTTTGCCATTAAAACATGTAACAGTCCAATGGGTCCTGCTCCGATGATCAGCACAGTATCCTCAGGAAAAATATGCAAGGGCTCGATACCATGGATAACACAGGCCAATGGTTCTAAAAAGCTGGCTTCTTCAAATGAGAGAAAGGCGGGTTTAATGAACATATTTTTTTCAACGATGCGGCGGGGAATTTTGATATATTCTGCATAGGCGCCCATCAGCCATTCGCGCATGGTTAGGGGGCACAAATTTTCCAATCGACGCCGGCAGTAGTAGCAGTCGCCGCAGGGCGCAGTCGGAACTCCCATAATGGCATCGCCTTCGTGATAGCCGTTCGAACTGGATCCGGCATCGACGATTCGGCCGGAGAACTCATGACCAAAGGGGGTCGGCATGGGCATTTTGGGATGACCGCGACGATAGGCTTTCAGATCCGTTCCACAAGTCAAAGCTGCTTCTATTTTCACGATGAGATCGCCTTTATTAGGGATTGGAAGTGGAATTTCACGCAGCTCAATTGAGCCCGGTTCAATCAGAAAATATGACTTCATTTATCCTCCCGTCCGTTCAATAGAATTCGGTCTGAAATTATTAAAAGAAGGAGAGAAAGTCAAGGCAAAAGCTTGAACGACCGGTAGGGAACAGTCGCGACTGTCCCTACGGTTGTCGCAGATTTTACAAAAGCCGAAGCAGTTCACTCAACTCATTTATCTTAGTACATTTTAAAGGGTCGAACCTTTTTAGCGGGTCAAATAGTACTGAAGTCAGCCCGGCATTCTCAGCGCCCAGGATGTCGATTTCATAGGAATCACCGACAAACAATGATTCGCCGGGGTCGGCTTTTATCTTTTTGAGAGCAAATTCAAAAATTTTCACATCCGGCTTGCGAATTCCAAACACGGACGAATCAACAATTGCATCAAAATATTCGGTAAGACCGCAATCGGTCAAAAGTTTCTCGATGCTGCCATCAGAGTTGGAAATTACCCCCAATTTATATTGCCGCTTTTTTAGTTCAGCGAGCGTTTCGACGGCGCTCTCTTCAACGAGACTCCACAAGTTCTTTTGCCTATTTTTCTCCCACAACCGGGCATAAATTTCTTTCACATTTTCTTCTTTAGCGCCGGCCATCTTCAGCCAGATGCCGAAATAAACATTCCACGACTGAGTTCCTTTTGCCTTTTGCGATTCGGCCAAAGCTTCATATTCCGCGTGCCTGATTTTGGCCACGGTTGCCTTGATTCCAAATTCGCGCAATACTTTTTGAATGACAAAATAATCCGGAAAAATGAGCGTGTTGCCCGCATCAAAAAAGATTGTTTGAATTTTATTTTTCATATAGAAAAAATGGGAAGCAGAATTTCACAAAAGAAAATTTAGCCACGGATTCGCACGGATGAAACACTGATTTATGAGTTATACTTTAAATAGTGAGTCAAGGCTAACATCAGTCTTTTCATTTTCTAACTCAATTTATCTGTGGAAATCCGTGTTCATCCGTGGCGATTAATTTGTCTTAAACCTGCACTCGCATTAAATCCTGGCCAAGAATTGTGTTCGGGAAAATCTTTGTAGCCTGCGTCAGGAATTCTTCTTCATCATTCTTCTCGTAACGAGCGCTGATGTGGGTTAGTAAAAGTTTTTTGGCCTCCGCCTCTTTGGCAATCTGCGCAGCTTGTGAGCCGGTTGAATGGTACGTTTCATCAGCACGTTCTTTTCGGGAATCATCGAATGTGGCTTCGTGAATCAGCAAGTCAGCATTTCGGGCAAGCTCGATTGAATTCTGACACGGCCTGGAATCGAGACAGATAGCAACTGTTTGCCCAGGACGTTTCGGGCCTAAAACCTGAGCTGGTTTTACTTCCTTGCCATTTGGTAAAACAATGGACTCGCCATTTTGTAGGCATGCTCTCAAGGGGCCGTCAGGAATCTCCAACTGTTCTGCTTTTGAGACGTCAAATTTGCCGGGCTTGAGTTTTTCCTCGAGTTTAAATCCCAAAGTTAAAATTCGATGCTCTAAAGGCAAAGCCGTTATTGAATATTCGTCAAAATCCCAAATAGTTTCCTCCCGGTCATTTTCAACCTCACAAATGGTAACTGGATAGCCAAGTCTGAAATCAGAAATTCGCTGCATAAAACCCATGTATTCGGCGAGTCCTTTTGGACCATATAAAAACAGCGGCTTTATACGGCCACCTAACTGCAAAGAAGTTATGAACCCAATCAGACCGTAAAAATGGTCGCCGTGAAAGTGGGAAATGAAAATGCGGGTCAATTTTCCCGGTTTGAGCTGAGCTTTTTGAAACTGCATTTGCGTGCCTTCTCCGCAGTCAAATAACAGAATTTCTCCAAGTCGAATTAGAGCGGTTGCGGAAGGCAAACGGGATTTTGTGGGCAGGGCTGCGCCTGTTCCTAAAAGAACGATTTCCATGAGGTTGATTAATTGTGAATTACAAATTATGAATTAAGAATTGCAAATTAAAAGATATAAAATATTCTTAATGTGTAAGAAACGTTTTTAAAGAACTCCTCAAGTGTGGACACTTGCGCTACTACTTGCCACTTGCGCGACGGTTGTGGTTGATTTCGCCTCGGAGAGCAAAAGCCACACCTGTCAAAATTACAAGTCCTCCGAGAGATTGCATGCCGGTTATTTTTTCTCCTAAAAGAAAAAAAGCCAGGATCGAGGCGCCAATCGGTTCGCTTAAAGTAATGACTGCAACTGTAGCTGCTGAAAAAAGTTTCAATGCCCAATTCAATGTCGTGTGTCCGATGACCTGCGGCACAAACGCAATTAAGAAAAATAGCAAATACGTATTTGCATTGTAATCAAAAAATGAGTTTCTCAGGAACCCGCTGATTAAAATTAGAAATAGAGCGGTGATTGAGTAAACGACCGTTACATAAGAAAAGGTGTCGATGCGAGCGCGGAGGACTTTTCCAATTAAAAAGTGCCCGGCGATTCCGATTGCGCCGGCCAGGGCTAATGCGTTTCCAAAAACAGAGTTTTTACCGACTCCGAGTTCCTTATAGCTTAGAATCACCGCACCAATTAGCGTGAAGGCAATGCCCCAAATAAGCAGTTTGCCGGGTTTTTCTTTCAAAAAAAAGATTGAGCCGATGGCGACAAAAACCGGTGAAGTTGAGACTAGAACGACCGAACTTGCAACCGAGGTGTAGCTCAAAGATGTGATCCAGGCTGCGAAATGCACACAAAGAAACAGGGCGGAAAAAAATGCCAGAGCGAGGTCTTTTTTATGGAAATCCTGCAAGGGGTTATTTTTTTTTACGCCAGCGGTGGTGATGAAAAAAAGAGAGGCGAAGGCGAGCCGGTACATGGCGATGACCATGGAGGGGGCAGCGCAGAGTTTAATTAAAATCGATGCCGAGGAGATGGCAATGATGCCGACCCCAAGTATGAGATATTGACGCATGGATTAAATTTTTAAAAGAAATGAGTTTGGTTACCGAAAAATATGAAGGAAATTGGAGAAAATCAAACTTTACTAACATTAGAGGTTTGGTAAAGCTATTGGCAAGCTTTAAAGCTTGAACACCCCAATAAAAAAAGCCACCTCATTCGCATTTCGAAACAAGGTGGCTTGAAAAAGTATCTTGGTAAAATTTAATTACGGGGGTGAACAGCCAAATGCCACGTAGTTGTATTCGGTGTATTTGCTCCATTTGTCGGGCAATTCATCTTCGGGGAAGATGGCCTCGACCGGACATTCAGGTTCGCAGGCGCCGCAGTCGATACATTCCTCCGGATGAATGTAGAGCATTGCCATATGAGCTTCATCACCCTCCGAGAGTTCGGTGTCTTCCACCTCATAAATGCAATCTACTGGACAAACATCAACACAGGCTTTATCCAGAACATCAACGCAAGGTTCAGCGATGATATAGGTCATGTTCTCACCTCCTTTTTAAAAATAATTTAGCTATCATTAAGAGTATCGTTATTTACTTTTATTTCTTTACCATTCTTAAACAGGTTTGGGTCACCTCCTCGATGACATCGTCATAGTTGACTGCGATGCGGCCATTTTTGAGGTAGAAAATCGTTTGCATGATTGTGCCCATGACCATTGCGCCCGCCAATTTTAAGTCCATTTTCCTGAAGATACCTTCTTTCTGGCCCAAGCGCAGAATCTTGGTGAGCATTTCTTTGGGCTTCATTTTTTCACGGGAATGTTTTTTCAATTCCGTCTGATGGGCAGCGATTATGAAACCGTAACTTCGCTGTTCGCGACGGGAAAATTCGAAGAAACCGGCGACAAATGCTTGCAGCATCTCCTCGGTGTTTTTGGTGTTTTTAAGATAACCTTTTAAGTATTTCCAGAAATAGTCCAGATTGTCCTCGAAAATACTTTCGGCAAGATCTTCTTTACTTTGAAAATGCCGGTAGATAGTGCCTTCGGAAATTCCGGCACGGAGGGCGATATCACGGGTGGTGGTGGCCTTGATACCTTTTCTCATAAACAACGCAAGGGCGGCATCGATGACGTCTGTTTTTTTGGTAAGTGGGCGTGCCATTTCTTTATAATAAGTGAGTGTTTACTTACATCGAGATTATAAGGAAATAAATTGTCCTAGTCAAGAAAAATTTTCGGGAAAATGAATTTTTATCGATGATTACTTTTCTTGACTTTTGATGCTCATTTATCTATTTTGTTTTATCTTAAATTTGGAGTGATAATTATGAGTTCAATGCCATCGTTGATCGAATCTCAACTCATTACCGGAGAGGAGCTTTTAGCAATGCCGGGCATCGGTCCTTGTGAACTGGTGGAAGGGAGGATAGTGCCAATGAGTCCGACAGGAGGGGAACATGGTTTTATCGAGGCGATAATTGTCTATGAACTAAAGGCTTTCGCCGATCAAAAAAAACTTGGTTGGGTCTTAACCGGTGAAACAGGCATATTTACTCGCCGAAATCCCGACAGCGTTCGGGGATCTGATGTTTTATTTATTTCGAAAAATCGACATCCCGAAAGACCTAAGAGAGGTTTTCTTGAAGTCGCTCCTGAATTAGTTGTGGAAATCATTTCTCCAACCGAGGTGAGGAAAGAAATTGACGAAAAAATTAAGGAGTACTTAAACATAGGCGTAAAATGGGTCTGGCTGATTGATCCAAAGAATCGCTGTTGCACGGTTTACAGATCTGAAACTGATGTGCAAAAGTTGACTGAAAATGATTCTTTAGTTGGAGATGAGATATTGGCTGGGTTCGAAATAAAGATCGCAAAGTTTTTTGAAGAATAGACCTTTCTAAATGGGACTCATCAAAAATTTTAGACTTGCTGTTCAAATTTTTCATTTTCTTGTTAAATTTTTTTTAAAAAATCATTCAGTTGTTCCATCAAAATCAGGAGGAATTCATGAATAGGATTAAACAAAATTTCATTCTTGTGGCACTAACGACAATGTTCATAGTCAACTCATCTCTTTGGAGCCAGGATGCAGAGGAGGATTCACTTAAACTGAAATTTAAATTTGAACCGGAGTCCATTCAACTTGGAGTTGGCGATACTGTCATTGTAAAAATTCAACTATTAAATGAAGCCGGAGAGGTTCACAAAATGCCGTTCATTCTGTTTGCCCGCGGCGCCGCTGCTCGGAGGTCTGTTGAAATTCTGCCGAGGCGTGTCAAAGGCGGCAGCGTTGACGCCAAGGTCATTGCGCATCGTCCGGGTACTTTTAAAGTCAATGCGAGAACGGTTACGATAAAAAGAGAAAATCGTATGAGAGGCGAAATACCGGTTGATGTGGCGTTCCCGGCGCTGGAAAAGATCACTTTTGTTAATCCGCCCGATCATATTTATACCGGAACTGCCATTGTAATTGAAACGCAAGTCTGGGATAAGGCCGGTCTTGAGCGCAAAGGGCTCGATGTTCGAATGACAATCAGCAATCCGCAGAAAGTTTCTATTGACGATTTTGGCAGTATAACAGCGCATAAAACCGGCTCTGTGACTTTACAGGCTGAAGTCGAAGATATTAAAGCCGAAATTAATATAAAAGTTTTGGCAAATCCGGTTGAGAAACTGGAACTTTCTGCAAATATGAAAGAAGCCCGCACCGGAGACGTTATCCAATTTAAGGCGGTTGCCAGAAATGGCTTGGGAAAAGTTATCGAAGATGCACCCGTCAGCTACTCGGTCATTGGCAAGCCGGAGCAAAAGCGTGGCACACCCGCTTCGGCTCTTATGGAACAGGACGGCAGGTTTGTCGCCGAGACGCCAGGGACTTACACGGTTATAGCTCACTCCGGTCCATTTGTTGACCGGCAGACCGTTCGCGTAAAGGCGCGGAATCTTAACACAAAGCTCGAGCTGGTTGGTCACGGCGAAGTGTTGGATGTTTACTCCTCCGACCTCTGGGTGTGGGAAGGCGCGGACGGCCGGGATTATGCCGTCACCGGAACCTGGGGTGCAAAGGGAGACACTTATTTTTGGGATGTCACTGATCCGGCCAATATGAAAACCATCGATACGGTTCGTGTGGATGCGCGCACGATTAATGACGTCAAGGTCTCGGAAGATGGCAAGATCGCCGTGATAAGCCGCGAAGGCGCTTCTAACCGAAAAAATGGCCTGGTTATTTTGGACGTTAGCAATCCGGCAGACGTCAAAATCATTTCAACATTTGATGACAAACTAACAGGCGGGGTGCACAATGTGTTTATTTATGATAAGCACGTTTATGCGGTCAACAACAGTGTTCGATATGATATTATCAATATTGAAGACCCGGCGAAACCCTACCGGGTCTCCCGGTTTGAGCTGCAAACGCCGGGACACGGGGTTCATGATGTTTGGATTGAAAATGGAATCGCTTTCTCCTCTAATTGGCAGGACGGGCTGCAACTGGTGGATATCGGCGGGGTGACTGCCGGCAGACCATTCCGGAAATTCGGTGAAACCGCCAGCCCGGAGATCAGCTCGCCGTTTATGGGGGGCGGTTCACCCACCAACCCGATTCAATTCGCAGGTTATGAATATGCCAGCGGCTGGAATCACGCAGCTTTTCCCTATTTAAATAAAGAAACTGGAAAATTTTATGTGCTTGCCGGTGATGAAGCCTTTCCTTATGGTTTGAGCGGCCCGAATAAAAAAATACCGGAAATTGCCGCCGGCTGGATTCACTTCGTGGATTTTACCGATCCGTTAAATCCCAAAGAAACGGCCCGCTACGAAGTTCCCGAATCAGGCTCCCATAACCTCTGGGTTGAGGATGATATGCTCTATGCCGCATTTTACAACGGCGGCGTGCGAGTGGTGGATGTGTCAGGAGACCTCATGGGCGATCTTTATAAACAAGGCCGAGAGATCGGCTGGTTTTTACCGATGCACCGCGATGCCAGCATTCCAAACGCACCGATGGTTTGGGGTCCTCAGCCGCACAAAGGCACGATTTTCTTCACCGACATGAACAGCGGACTCTGGGCTGTACGGATTGTTGAAAAGAAAAAAGAGGGTACAAACTGATGAAAAAATTAGCAGTTTATTTGATTTTTTCGGCCTTAATTCTTTTATGCTTTGGCGTGAATGTTGAGGCTAAGGCGAAGAAGTATTATGTTTATGTTGCTGCTGAATCTGAGGATGAAGTTGCGGTCGTTAAATTTGAAGGTAAGACCGCCTCGGTGGAAAAGCGCATTCCCGTTGGCGTCTGGCCGGTGGAGATCGAAGGGCCGCACGGCATGACCATTAGCCCGGATGGTGAGTACTGGTACCTCTCCATGGCACATGGCAAACCTTATGGTCATGTCTACAAGTTTAAGACCGGCACCGATGAAATGATTGCCCGGGTCGAACTCGATTTGTTTCCCGCGACCATGCAAATTTCCCCTGCGACTGGATTTCTCTACGTAGTGAATTTCAACCTCCACGGTGACCATGTGCCAAGCACGGTCTCTATTGTCGATCCTGAATCCATGGAAGAAGTCTATCGTGTTACAACTGGCGTTATGCCGCATGGCTCACGCCTGTCACCCGATGGCCTCAGGCATTACTCAGTGGCGATGATGACCGATGAGTTGTATGAAATTGACGCTATGTCTTTTGAAGTAAGCCGCACCTTATATTTAGCTGGAGAATCGAGTGCGAATGAGCATCACATGGCCGGTAAGGAGGCAATGCAACACGGTAAACCTAAGGCAAAACCGACCTGGGTCTACCCTCATCCGACTAAGCCGCAGGTTTATGTGGCAAACAACGGCGCAAACGAAGTCGTCGAGGTCGATCTGATCGACTGGAAAATCACCCGCAGATTTCCGACCGGGAAGGGTCCTTACAACCTTGAAGTGAGCAACGATGGTAAAATACTGGTGGTAAGTTACAAGTCGGAAGGCGCGACGGGTATCTGGGATTTGAAAAAAGGCAAGGAACTGGCTAAAATCCCTAACAGCCGCAAAGTTTCGCACGGGGTCGTCATTTCCCCAGACAGCCGTTACGCCTTTGTCTCTGTTGAAGGCAAGGGCGGTGAGCCCGGCGCGGTTGATGTGTTCGATTTAGAGAAACTCAAACATGTTGCGACCGCGGAGGTTGGTAAACAGGCGGGGGGGATTGCATTCTGGAAGATGGAAGAGTAGTGAAAATGTGTCTAAGACCAAAGACGTAATACGATGCAGGGGTATTTAAGCCAACAAAAAATACCTTCTTTCCAAGAAACTGAAACTTGTAATTATCAGAATATTGATTTTCTAAAGTTCCTCTTGTCCAAAGAAGGATACATTCAAAAATATGTTGAAAGATATACGCCGTCTGGCAATAGAAGAAAATATTCTGGTTCTCAGTATGCCAAGGTCACATATCAAGTTGCTGCAGTGGATGCAAGGGCTGTAGTTTGAGTAAGTTAGTTCACTCTTCTGTCAAGGTTTTGTGCGAATTCGCAGGTGACATGCCGTGAACCCTTGCATCACTGAGCACTGCCGCTTTAAGAGCTATATATTTTTTTGCTCAACGTTCAATATTAAATTTGTCCTGTTCTTCGGGCTCGATTTCAGGAATCTGCTTTAAAGCGTCTAGAAAATCGTTCTCATTAAAATTCTTTGAACGATCCTCAAAGAATTTCATAGTTTCGTATCGTATAATCTCACTAGAAATTGAATTGACTAATAACTGATTTATAGACAATTTTTCTTTTTTAGCAATTCTTCTAACTTTATTATGAATTGATTCCGGCAAACGAAGTTGTAGTTTAGCCATTGCGTACCTCCTGAAGAAATTTTTGTGGGGTTATAATCTTTAATTGATAAGCAGATAAGTCTCCTTTATGAAAGTCTTTAACATTATGAGTAATAAGAAAATCAGAATTATAATTCACAGCACATTCAAATACCATATTATCGTTTTCATCTTTTAGGTTAGGTCTAAGTTTGTAGTATATGGGCACCTCATCTCCGTAGAATGCGAGGGCTTTAAGAATTGAATTTTTAGCTTTTTCGGAAATTTTTAGTATACCTTCCATAAAAAGTTTTTCGATTCTGTATTCGTATTCTAAAAATAATGAAACCGAAATCCCAAATCTAAATTGATGAGTATGAACATTTTTCAAAAGCTGGTAACTTGCACCAAATTTGCTTCGAAGCGACGACTCAATTATACAAGTATCAATAACCACTCTTTTTAGTATCATATATGCAACTATACTAAATATTATTTCAAAACGCAAATTAATTTTAAGAAAGATGATAGCCGGAGATCGTTTTATTATTCCAAGACAATCAGGGTATAACTTTTAAAGGAGTTGAAATGCTTTGCCTATCTAATTGGTGCTATTATTGACGGCATTTCTTATCACTCTCAACAAACTCTACCATAAATTATTTAAACGCGATCGGTTGTAGACTAACTTTTTTAGATTTAACCACCCAAAAATGTCAAATAAAATCATTATAAAAGGCGCACGAGAGCATAATCTAAAAAATATCGATCTTGAACTTCCCCGAGACAAATTGGTGGTAATTACCGGCCTATCCGGGTCAGGTAAGTCATCGCTGGCTTTTGATACCATTTATGCAGAGGGTCAGCGCAGGTACGTAGAGTCCTTGTCTGCTTATGCCCGTCAATTTTTAGGCTTGATGGAAAAACCGGACGTTGATTATATCGAGGGATTGTCGCCGGCGATTTCGATTGAGCAGCGCAAGGCCAGCCAGAACCCCCGTTCAACCGTTGGCACAGTTACTGAAATTTACGACTACCTGCGATTGCTGTTTGCAAGGATCGGCAAACCTTACTGCTACAACTGCGGCAAACCGATCCAAAGGCAAACCGTTCAGCAGATTGTCGATACGGTGCTTGGTATGGAGCAGGATACCAAAATTCAGGTTCTGGCTCCGGTTATTCGCGGCCGAAAGGGTGAGTATCGCGAAGTTTTTGAAGGCGCGCGCCGGGATGGTTTCGTCCGCGTGCGGGTTGATGACACGGTCCATGATCTGTCAGATGAGATAAAACTGGAAAAAAACAAAAAGCACAATATTGAAATCATCGTCGACCGTCTTGTGGTTAGTTCCAAGATTGAATCCAGGTTAGCTGAGTCGCTTGAAACCGCGCTGACAATTGCCTCTGGAATCGTGCTCATCGACGTGTTGAATGGCAAGCAGAATGGCGCATCAAAAGAGCTGCTTTTCAGCGAGCACTTTGCCTGTGTTGATTGTAGCATTTCCTATGAAGAACTTGCCCCGCGCATGTTTTCTTTCAACAGTCCATATGGCGCCTGTTCATCTTGCAACGGTCTCGGTACCACCATGGAAGTTGATCCTGATTTAATTATTCCGGATGAAAAACTTTCTTTACGGCAAGGCGCCCTGTCCAAATGGGCCGTTAGTGAAGACGGCTGGTATTCAAATCAATTGCAGGCGGTTTCCCAACACTACGAAATTGATATGGATAAACCGTGGGAGGCTCTCGACGCCTCTCAAAAGAAGATTTTGCTGTTCGGTTCAAATGGCGAAGAAATTCGTTTTCAGTATGAATCAAAAAACAGAAAGACGCATGCGGAATTCACCAGCACTTACGAGGGCATTATTCCGAATTTAATGCGGCGACACAAACAAACAGAGTCGAATCACGTTCGATCCTGGATCGAGTCTTTTATGAACGTCAAATCCTGTCCGGACTGTAATGGGCAACGTTTGCGGAAAGAAGCGCTTGCGGTGCGGATTGGCGGCAAGAATATCCAACAGGTCACCGAAATGTCTATCAAGTTTGCTCACGAATACTTCGCTAAACTAAAACTCAATAAACGCGAGCAGGAAATCGCCCGGCAAATTATGAAAGAAATCCGCGATCGGCTTGGTTTTTTAGTGAATGTCGGGTTGGACTATCTGACTTTAAATCGCAGGGCAGGCACCCTTTCCGGGGGTGAGGCCCAACGTATTCGCCTGGCGACTCAGGTTGGGTCACAGCTGGTTGGCGTTCTTTACATTCTGGATGAACCCTCCATCGGCCTGCACCAACGTGACAATAAGCGGCTTCTTAATACCCTGACTAAGCTTCGTGATTTGGGAAATACAGTCCTTGTCGTTGAGCATGATCAGGAAACTATCGAAAGGGCGGACTTCGTAGTTGACCTGGGACCGGGAGCTGGGACCCACGGTGGAAATATTGTGGCAACCGGCACACCTAAAGATATTTTAGCCAATAAAAAGTCACTCACCGGGCAATACCTGGCCGGCACGAGAATGATCCCCGTCCCCAAGAAACGCCGAAAGGGCAATGAAAATTTTCTTTCATTGCAAGGAGCTGCCGGTAATAATCTTAAAAAAGTCGATGTGAAAATACCAATGGGGATTTTCAACTGCGTGACCGGTGTTTCCGGGTCAGGCAAAAGCACCCTTATAAATGAAACTCTTTATCGCATCCTGGCCAAGCATTTCTATCGCAGCAAGAAAGCGCCGCTTGAATATGGAAAAATTTCCGGACTTGAGTTTATCGACAAAGTTATTGATATTGATCAATCGCCGATTGGGCGTACCCCACGATCCAACCCGGCAACTTATACCGGACTCTTTACTTACATTCGTGATTTGCTGGCCCAGCTTCCCGAAGCCAAAATTCGTGGGTACAAACCCGGACGTTTTAGCTTTAACGTTAAAGGCGGACGCTGTCAGGCTTGCGAAGGGGATGGTCTTATCAAAATCGAGATGCACTTTCTGCCGGATGTTTACGTTAAGTGTGAAATCTGCAAGGGTAAACGCTACAACCGGGAGACTCTCGAAATCAAATACAGAGGTCAATCCGTTGCCGATATGTTGGACATGACCGTGAGCGAAGCGCTGATATTTTTTGAAAATATTCCCAAAATCAAAAGAAAGCTGCAGACGCTTTTCGACGTTGGCTTGGGCTACATTCACCTGGGCCAGCAGGCCACCACACTGTCCGGCGGCGAAGCACAACGCGTGAAGCTCTCAACCGAGCTTTCCAAAGTCAGTACCAGTCAAACCCTTTACATCTTGGATGAACCGACTACCGGGCTTCATTTTGAAGATATCAAAATGCTTCTCTCAGTCCTGAACCGGTTGGTTGACAAAGGAAACACCGTTATCGTCATTGAACACAATCTGGACGTCATTAAAACAGCCGATAATATTATCGACTTAGGCCCGGAAGGCGGCGATGGTGGTGGCCGGATTATTGCTGAAGGAACTCCAGAACAGGTGGCAAAAACCAAAGGATCGTATACCGGTGAGTTTCTAAAAAGGGAATTCTCAAAGTAAGTTCAAGAGTAGATTTATCTTTTATGCTTCTAACAATTCTCTTCTCTTTAGTTCCCATTATATTTCTCATAAGTATCTTTATTATCGGGTTTTCGTGGTACATAGCAGCGGACAGTCTTAAGCCAGTTAATCTGTCAAAAACTAAAACTCCCGGCGATCACCAATTACCATTTGAGAATTTTTCAGTTGTAAGCGACGGTTTGACTTTAAAAGGTTGGTTTATTCCGGTCCAAAATGCTTCAAAAAAATCTAAAGCGCCGCCGATTATTTTGACCCACGGTTGGGGTGGAAACTCAGAAAAGATGTTGCCGCAGGCTGAGTATCTGAATCGAGCTGGTTTCAACATAATCCTATACGACCTGCGCGGACATGGTGACAGTGATCCGGTCGAACTTACTTCCTTAAATCGCATGCTGCGAGATTTCGATAAAATTATGGAGTATGTGCTAAGCAGAGCCGAAGTAGATGAAAATGCGATTGGATTAATGGGGCACTCAATCGGAGCGGCGGCTTCAATATTAAAGGCAAGTCAAGACGAGCGGGTTAAGGCAGTGGTTAGCAGCTCAAGCTTTGCTGACTTCGACTACCTTGCAGAGCAAACTGTTCGTTCTCGCGGCCTGCGCCGTTTCCCCTTTCAATTTTTTGTAAAAATATTTTGGAGAAAGCTCGCCGGTGTTGCCCTTGAAACCATCAGTCCGGTCTACCAAATCGGAAAAATTGCAATACCGCTCTTGCTAATTCATGGAGACCAGGACGAGGTTATTTCTGCAGGAGAATTTGAGAAACTTTCCAAAAGTGCAAAAAAAGCTGAAAAATTTCTGATAAAAGGAGTAGGGCATTCCGATCTTTACCTGCACACAGAGTTTTGCAAAAAAACTACGGACTTCTTTACATCAAATTTGCTCTAAGTCAGGTGCTAAGCTTACTTTTTTGACTCTCTAATTTTTTCCTTCACCGCTTCAAACACAGAATAGAAACTGTTTGCAGCGAAAACGATCATCAACGGCTCAATTGGGATTCGATATCTGACATTCGTGTAAAAGAAGGAATATGTTAAAGCGAGGATTAGGCACGGCAGGATGAGTATTAAAGATTCCGGTAAATGTTTTCTATTCAAAAAAAGGCCGAGAATTGAAAAAATCAAAATGGGCCCAAAGGTTATTGTATTCACGATAAAAGTGAGATCTGAGCGCGAAAATTTATTTGTTTTAGTAATTCGTTGATCTTTTTCATGCAACTTCAAATTATAGTCAGGATTGGCGGATTTCATTTTTCGTGAAGGCGCTAATCTCCAAAACCGCATGAACCTTTTGTTATAGTGCCACAAAAAAGTTGCGGAATTTTTGCGTATCGATTCTATTTTATCTTTGAACTGGGTCGTTTTTTGTTTGTCGTTTTTAATGGTGCCATTTTCATAAGAAAAGATGTGGCGTTCTACCCCTTTCCTTATCGGCACAAATTCTCCATAGTAAGAATAATTTCTCAGAATCCAGGGAGTCAGCGTGAGTAAAAACGTAACCGCAATCAATAAGCTGTGATTGAGTCGAGATTTGATTTCTAACTTTGAAAAAAATAACAGCCAGACAATTACCGCAATGACAATCGTTGCTGTTGGCGCAACCGCCAGAGCCGACAGACCGAAGAACATTCCTGCCAAAATGCTTAAATAGTTTTTCCTAAAACCGCTTCAACGAAACTGTGAGATAAACACCAAGAGTAATCAGGTGCGTGCTTGGCAAGGTCGGGTAATTTAGACTCGGCAGGAAAACAAATATCGGATAAAACACAGAGAATCCCGCTGCAATGACCCCGGCCGAACGATTATAAACTGTTTTTCCTATCTAGAAAAGGACAACGCACAAAAACGCACCCAGGACTGCACCCACAAGTCGAAGAGCCAGGATATTACCCTGGCCGGTAAAAAAGAATATGCCGGCCATCCACACGCTGTAAAGCGGCGCTCTCTTGAAATCACCAAACCCCTGACCAGATAAAATTTGCACTGCGGAATCTTCGTATTCTAAAGAATCGCTGAAATAGTACCTGTTTTCGACAGTTAATAAAAACGCAACTCTCAGAAATATAGCCAGGGTGAAAACAAGAATCAGAAACTTCTTATCATCGGTGATGATATTTTTGATGATTTCTAAAAATCTCATTTGACAAGCAAGGCTTAGCAAGAAATCAAGTTTTGGGATATTTGTGGAAACATAAAATAAAATATTATACCTTCAACGCTGCTTAGGTGCTTAAAAATCTACACCATTGGGACACCTGTTTTACTTGTAGGGGCTTTCATGAAATAGTAAGTTTTCCCCATTTCGTGACGATTTAAAGGAAAGGACTGGAACAGGGATTGCAAATAAATTGTTAAAAATTTTAGTATTCGGATTCGTATAAAAGTTATAAAATTTCAAATTCAAGGATGCATAAAAGTATATAAAAATGTCAAAGCGCAAAAGTAAAATTGCTTTGTGCCTTGCCGGCGGCGGCATCAGTGGCTCAATGTATGAAGTCGGCTGCCTAAGAGCATTGGATGAATTTTTTGAAGCCCCGAATTCTATTAATGATTTTGATATTTTTGTGGGAATCAGTGCCGGTGCGGTTATCGCGCCCCTGATAGCCAACGGCTATTCACCTGACGAGATGTATAAGGGAATTTGCACAAATAGTAATTCCGGGTTGAATTTTCAGAGAAAGAATATTTATGATCTGCGCTGGTCGGAAGTTTTCAGGGCTTTTGCTCCTCTTTTTAAGCGTTTGCCGGGTTTGATTCGATACGGCTGGATCAATCGCAAACAAGCGAGTTTCATGGATCTTCTTTCTATCATGCAGGAATTTATTCCACCGGGTATTTTCTCCATGAATAACCTGGACAAACTCATGGCCGGCCTGCTCTACCCGGAAGGGAAGACCAATGATTTTCGTAATTTGAAAAAAGAGCTTTATATTCCCGCTACAGAGTTAGATACCGGGAAGCGTTGGGTTTTTGGTGAAGATGATAAAACCGTGCCTATTTCAAAAGCGGTGGCGGCTTCTGCAGCAATCCCCATTTTTTTTCGACCCGTGAGTATTAATGGACGCGATTTCATCGACGGTTCGACCGGACAGGTCTCGCATGTCGACATCGCCATCCGAAATGGCGCTAAACTCATCATTATCATCAACCCGACGGTTCCTTTCGAAAATGACAAAACGAAATTAAGCTTACCTACTTTCAACGGAAATTTGGGGAGTATCAAAGATAAAGGAATGGGGTTGATTAGCGACCAGGCGCGCCGGATCGAAACCTTAACCCGTTTTAAATTCGGATTGAAGCGATTCAGACAAGAGAACCCGAATATCGATATTGTAATTTTTCAACCGATGTCTTCAGATGAAATGTTATTTTTAACGGGCGTAATGGACTTCGAATCTCGTAAATCAATTCTAAACTACGGCTACTACTCGACTTTAGCTGAAATGAAATTAAACTTCTCGAAGTATGAGGAAATATTTAAGAAGCATGGTATTAAGTTGAAGTCGGAAATTTTGCAGAAATAGGATTTCCTTTTCTTTTATACCAACTCGATAAACTTTGTAGTCTTTGTCCCGACCATTCGGGATTTGTCAGCGAAGCAATCTCGCGATTGCAGATTGCTTCGGTATCCCGAATTCATTATTAATATTTCAAGGAAAGTCGGGACGCCTCGCAAAGACAAGGATAACAAAAAAATGGCCAGCATCGCGGACGAATACTGGCCTGTTCCCCCTAATCCCGTCAAGGGAGTGCGTCAAGGTTGTTGTAGGGATTAAGGATGCTTCTTAAGCAGTTGCACCTGCTAATCTTCTCACATTTGAAATTAAGTTTCTATTTTTGATCGGTTTATAAAGAACCTCATCAGCCCCGTGTTCCTGGATCTGGATTTGATCATTGTTGTCCATAATCATCATGACCTTGAGATCGATGTATTTTTTCTTAACTTTCCTAATGAAATCAACGCCGGTTTTTCCGTTTGACGTAAATTGATCTAATTTATAATCAAGAAGTAAAATTTCAGGTTTGGTTTTTCGGAGCAGGTACATAGCCGATTCAACGTTTTCAGCAATTTCTACTTTGTACGCATCACAAAGCGCTAAGTAGATTTGCATTTGCGTACCAAGGTCCTCATGGAGCATTACGATTTTTTTCATATAAGATGGAGTTTAGCAAAGTTGCAGTTCGAGGTGCGTGACAACAATCTATTATTATGGTCAATCAGAGGCTTTTGCGGAAGCAGAAAATAGAAAAATTTTAAATTTATTTGAAATATTTTTAGGAGAATTACAGAACACCTGAGATGTTTCGATAATTAACATTGCCAGTGTTGCAAATGAATGTTCAATTGCTTCAAAGTAGGTCAAAAATGTCCGCAGGACTTTTTTACAGACGTATTCCGGGTCTTTGTCAATTTCAGATCTGCGACCCTAATTGACCTACAAATCTGGAGTGGTGTTATGCTGCGTAGGTGTTTTTAGTCAATCGGAAAAATGATTTGGCTGAGTAGAATAATAGGCCGGCAGCAATAACGAGGACGGTGGGGTTGACATGCCCGTTCCAGTTGTACCAATTCCAACTTTCAGGATTTGAGTTGGCGAAGATAAGCGCGAAGCCGTTGTTCAAGCAGTGCAGAATTATGGTCGGGATAATGCTGTTGCTGCGCCAGGCAATAAAACCGAGAACTGTGCCCAAAATCATTATTTGGATCAACTGAAACGGCAAGTGAATGATGGCGAAAACAAAAGCTGTTAGAAAAATTGCCTGGTGTAATTCAAATTTTCGCTCGAAAGCTTTTTGCAGCATACCTCGAAAAAGCATCTCTTCAAAAATGCCTGCCAAAACCACGGCGCCTAAAAAGAGGTTAAACCATTCTAAAGGAGAGTCAGCTATTAAATTTTTTGCTATTATTTCCTGCCATTCTGCTGGGATTTCCATAAAAGTGCTTACAATGCGGTCTATCTCGTCGCTCAAAATCGTGATTGAAATGCCTAAAGGAAAGCTTAAATAAATTATCTTTGGGTCGATTAGTTTGAATCGAAAAACTTCCCTCAAATTATAATTCTTACGATTCAGGTAGACTATTGTAGGAACAATGAGCGAAATCTCACCAAACACCAATAGCGAAGATGTTGAAGCTCCTGCAAGACTAAAAACAGAAAGCAGCACCACTACTAAAATAAAACCGGCAAGGATTAATCCAAAAATGATTTTTAAACTCGGATGTGGAATCGTTTCTTTTTCTGGGAGATCGTTCAATTTTTGTTAGCCCTTAAAGTTTCGGCTAAAATGATTCCGGCGGATACCGCCACATTTAGAGACTCACCCCTGCCTTTGCGAGGGATGTTTAGAATGCCCGAAGCAATACCCTTGATTTCTTCACTGACGCCTGAAATTTCGTTGCCAAAAACAAGGATCCATTTGTGGCTAAAATCAGCCTGGGTAAATTCAATGTCCCCGCCGGTATCTGCGACAAGTAAAGAATACCCAAGTTCACTTAGCTTGCACAGTTCTTTGTAGAGGTCGAGCTGCTGCAGAATCGGCAGATGAAACAGACTCCCCATACTTGCTCGTACGACTTTGGGGTTTGTAAATTCAACTGAATTTTGGCTTAATAAAACGCCGTTGGCGCCAAACCAGCTTGCCGAGCGAATGATGGTGCCTAAATTTCCAGGGTCATTTATATTGTCTAAAGCAATCAGATGTTTAGGAGAGTTGGCCATAAGCTGCTCAAGACAAAAATGCTGCATGTTAACTATCCCCAAAATCCCCTGGGAATGCACGGTGTCGGAAACCTGCTTCAATGACTTCGTGTCGGCTTCTTCGTTCGGTATTCCGGCGCCTTTACATTTTTCAATGAAGCGATTGGCTCGCTCTGAGGAAATTTTGGCAGGACAATAGATTAGTTTCTCAAATTCATATTCCGAATTAAAAATTTCCTCACACAGCCGCAACCCTTCCACAATGAATTTTCGTTCCAGTTCTCGAACTTTTTTTTTCTTCAGGGAAGTGTAATATTTTATTTGGTTTTTTGAAATCAAGGGGGGTGTTTTAAATGCAAATTAAGATTCAAAGTACTTTGTTTCTTCTGAATCAATGACCTCGATGGCATCTTTTGGGGTTTTTGTTTGAATTAAACGTTCTCTGAATTCTTTCTTATACATGAGTCTGGAAATCCGGCTCAGCGCCTTTAAATGCGGACCGGTTTTGTCCTGGGGTCCAATCAACAGCCAAACCAACCGCACCGGTTTATCGTCCAAAGAATTGAAATCGATTGGGTCTTTAGTAATCCCGAGCGCAGCGATAATTTCGTTCAGGCTTTCTGTTTTTCCATGCGGGATCGCAACTTCATCGCCGACGCCGGTGCTCATCACTGCTTCCCGATCCAGGACGGCTTTCAGGATTTCAGCTTTATTTTCGAGCTTAACGGAATCAGCGATAACCCCTACCATTTCTTCGATAATTTTTTCCTTTTCGGTATTGGCAAGAGGAATCTTAATTCGATTCTCACTCAGAATATCCGTTAGTCTCATTTCCGAAAGGGCTCCTTCATTCAGCTATTTTGTGTACTTTCCTGATCATTGAAAATTGCAATCAATATAAAATATAATTCCTCAATTATCAATATAGAAACCAATTTTTGAAATATTTTTTTGAACATCCACTAACAGTTAAAACCAGACCTTTTAGTGAATTGAGTGTTTGATCGGTTAAGCAACCTTTCAAAGATTTTAGTAGACTCAAAAAAAAGCCATCACATTTTTAGAGATGTAATGGCTTTTGAAATTGATAATGTATGCGGGGCCGACGGGATTCGAACCCGCGATCTCCGGCTTGACAGGCCGTCGTTATGTCGTCATAAGCATTTGTTTTTATTAATCTCATAATCCGCCAGTGTGTAAAATCGTGTGCAATTCATACTCACTGCATGCCTCCACACAAAAAACTTATCAAGGTAATAAAAC
>JADFPY010000021.1 GCA_022562085.1 candidate division KSB1 bacterium
TTTATGAACTCAAGACGGTGGGTAAGCTGAACTCAGAACACGAGAAACAAACTCTTAATTATTTGCTCTTGCTCGGATTGCAACATGGAAAGCTCATTAATTTTCGACCCGCTTCTGTTCAAAAACGTTTTGTATCAACAACATTGCTTCCTAACGACAGGTACGATCTTACTATTGATGATAGGCAATGGTTTGAATTAGATGAAGATAGTATGTTGCTTAAAGAGTTGATAATGGAATTGCTAACAGATTGGGGAGCCTACCTTGAAACGAGTTTGTTTTATGAAGCAATCTGTCATTTTCGATCGGGTGAAGAGAATATTGTCAATATATTGATATTGTCCGCAATGGAACCAAGTTAGGGAAACAAAAAATTCACTTACTGAACCAAAAGAGCGCATTTAAATTAACAGCAATAAGTAAGGGAATAGATAGCTATGAACAGCATTTACGTAGATTTATTAAGCTCACAAATCTTGACGTTATCCAATGGATTAATTTTAATCACAATCTAATTATTTTCAAAACCATATTTCAATCATAAATAATTATTCTGCCGACTCATCATTCTGCCAATTTTTATGATTTGTGTCAAAATAAAATAAGTATAGGATTGATTTGACAAATAAATTCTTTTTATTATTTACGATAACGGTGCTTTTTATTTACAGCTGCGCCAGCCAGGTCCCTCCCTCCGGCGGCCCGTTGGATAAAACTCCGCCCACTATTATAAAGGTCATCCCGGAAAATAAGTCGACTCTGGTTCCTTTAGATCAACCAATCGAGTTCGAATTCAGCGAGGGAATGACCCGCAAGGGTTCCGAGAAAGCTGTGTTTATTTCGCCGGATCCCGGAGACCGGGTTAAACTCAGATGGAAGGGGCGCAGACTTCGCATTGAGTTTAGCGACTCACTTAAGATCAACCGGACGTATGTCATTACGCTGGGGACTGATCTCAAGGACGCGCATAACAATTCCCTAACTGCATCTCATACCCTGGCTTTTTCCACTGGGCCGGAACTCAGCGATGGTAAAATGAGCGGCCGCGTGTTTACCGATGAAAAAGCCCAGGGAATCCTGATTTGGGCATACATTCTTGAGGAAAGTAAAGACCCGAATCCCGGTCAAAAGGGCGGCGATTACATTACTCAAACCGACGCCCAGGGAAAGTTTGAGCTTACCAATCTCTCCGAAGGGCTTTACCGCTTATTTGCTATTCGTGATGTGGACAACAACCGTTTTTATGAGACGGGCCTTGATGGAATCGGAGTGGCGTCTCGAGATATTCTGCTCACTAAAGATAGTTTGGCAGTTTCGGACATCAATTTTAAAGTCGTTACAAAAGATACGATCGGTCCGGCGCTGCTTTCGGTTTCAGCTCTGGACAATTCTCATTTGACGCTAACATTTGATGAAGAATTATCCCCGGAAACCGTTGATGATATCAATCATTACAAAGTGCGCGTGAAAGAATCGAAGTCTGAGGATACACTTGCCATTCGTTTCGCCTACTTAAATGCATTAGATCAAAAAGAGGTTGCGATAATCACCGAGACTCAAACACCAAAAATTGAATATGAAATAGAGGTTCAAAATCTAACAGATCTATATAAAAATCTCGTCGATTCAAAATTTAATTCGGCGGAGTTTGTGGGCAGCGCTTTGCCCGACACGTTTAAACCGAAAATTGTCTCAACAACTCCTGCTGATAGCACTCGCGCGATTTCCCTAAATTCTATGATAGATGTTTACTTCGATGAACCGATGAACCGCGAGACATTCGAGCTGAGTTTTTATCTTCGGGATTCCACCGGTCTTGCTGTTCCCGGAACATTTGTTTGGCCGACGCCGGCCTCAGTTAAGTTTAAGCCGGCGAAATCTTTGCAGAGTTTAGTCACTTATCGGGCGATCGTTAAACTTGACTCCGTTTTTGATCTCGCTGGAAATGCTGCGGCCGATAGTACTTTTCAAATCCATTTCACTACTTTAAACGCCGACACACTTTCTTCGCTTTCAGGGACTGTGGTTGACCCGGACTCAACGGCAAAAGGCAGGATATTTTTGAAGGCACAACAGAATGCCAAAGATGGGCAAACATACGAGATTCAATTGAGTGAGCCCGGGCCGTATGAGTTTAGCGGAATTTTGCCCGGCACTTACTCTTTAGAAGGGTTTCGAGATCAAGATAATAATGGAGAATATAGTTTTGGTCAGGCGTTTCCGTTTCAACCGGCGGAACGGTTCGTGGTTTATCCGGACACCCTAAAGATTCGAGCCCGTTGGCCTAATGAAGGAAATGATATTGTTTTTAAGCAATGATTTCAAGAGTCATGTCATTGCTTACCTGTCCAAAAGGATAACGAATAATAAATGATGTCATTTCTGTGAAGCAGGTTTGTCGCCTCATGTCTTCTCTTGTCTCACAACAAGCCATAAGCCCAACCAAACCACAAAACCCAGGTCGCCATCCACGCCCGCAACTATCCTCACGCGGCATTTTTTTATCCTGTAAAAAGCCGCTGCGTGGCCGCCCCATTAAAAAGTTGCCCAAAACACTCCCTTTGTCTCGTCAGCTACGCAATTAGCCATTTTTGTGCCTTGAGAAATAATCTCTCCTTAGTTCTTGAAGGCTTTAGTTAAATGCGTTAGTATTACTTTTTGTAGTATTTTAGTCAGCTGACTAAGTTCATAAGGCTTGGGAATAACTGCGGTAAATCCATGCTGTTTATACTCTGACATGACTGGATCGTTGGAATATCCACTTGAAACAATCGCTTTAACTTGAGGTGCGATTTCATGAATTTTTTGAATCGTTTCCGCACCTCCCATTCCACCGGGAACAGTTAAGTCCAAAATAACCGCATCAAAGGGACGTTTAAACTTGTTAGCTTTTTTGACTAAGTTGATTGCCTCAACACCATCGGCAGCAGTGGTCACTTCATATCCCAATTTACTTAGGAGTTTTGTCGCGATATCCGTGATTGATTTCTCATCATCCATCACCAGAATCCTGCCCTTGCCCGGAATAATCTTTTCTTCTCGTTGGTTTCGAGAGCGAACTTTTTTTTCTGAAGCCGGAAGATAGATGTAAAATGTTGTTCCGACTCCTACCTCTGATTCAGCCTGTATGTAACCGTCATGATTTAGGATAATCGAGTAGGTAGTCGCCAATCCAAGTCCACTGCCTTCAGTTTTAGTGGTAAAATAGGGATCGAAGATTTTGTCGAGGTTTTCCGGCGGGATGCCCTCGCCATGGTCTTGAATCGTTATCTTCACATATTTGCCGGGGTTGAGAGGGAGGCTTTCATTTTGTTTTATGACTGTGTTTTGAGCTTCTACGCTAATGACTCCACCCTTGGGCATGGCCTGATTGGCGTTGATGAATAAATTGTTCAGAGCCTGGCCGATCAGCCCTTGATCAATTTCAACTGGCCAGAGATCGGTTTGAAGATTGTTTTCGCAGCGGCTGTTGGCGCCACTTAGGGCAAACTGAGCCGCTTCAAAAATCAGGTCGGAGATAGCTGCAGATTTCTTAATAGGTTTCGCGCCTTTTGCAAAGGTGAGAAACTTTTTCGTAAGGTCTTTCGCACGATAGGAGGCCATTTCGATTCTTGCCAAATTTTCCAAAACTTCACCTTCACAACCCTGCCTCATCTTTGCAAGTTGAGCATTTCCCAAAATAACGGTTAGAAGGTTATTGAAATCGTGGGCGATACCGCCTGCCAGAATGCCGAGGGATTCAATTCTACTGGCTTTTTGTAGCTCTCTTTCTACTTTCTGTGATTCGGTAACATCACGAAAAGCCACAACCACCCCGATGATTTGATTGTCTTTGTCATGAATGGGTGCGCTGGTATCAGCTATGTGACGCTCGTGGCCATCTTTGGATAAAAGGATAGTATGATTTTCCAGCTTGACAGTGCGATTTGATGTTAGTACTTGCTCTACCGGATTCTGGCACGGTTCGCGCGTGCTCTCATTTAATATATTGAAGACCCGGGTCAGGGGTTTGCCGACTGCTTCTGTTAAACTCCAGCCGGTTAGTTTTTCAGCTTCTGTATTCATCAATTCGATGTGACCATTCTTGTCTGTTGTAATCACACCCTCGCCGATGCTCCGCAAAGTGACTCCCAGGCGTTCTTTTTCAGCGTAAAGAGCTTTTTCGGCTTGCTTGCGCTCGAGTGCATAGCGGAGCGAACGCTCCATAATAGTTGCGTCAATCCGGCCCTTCACTAAATAATCTGCTGCACCTGCTTTCATCGCCTCAACGTCAATATGATGATCACCTGCACCGGTTAACATAATAATTGGTGATCTGCAGCCATGTTCAAGCGCTTCGTGCAAAAGGTCCAGACCGTTATGTTCACCAAGGCGGTAATCGAGGAAATAGACCTTGTGCCGTTGCTCGCTCATCGCCTGCCGTGCGTCTCCATATTCCGCCACCCAGTCCAGTTCAACTGCCGGTTTTTTGATTTTAGAGAGTATGTTGCGAGTGATATGGTAGACCTCTTCATCATCTTCAATTAAGAGAACATTGATTGGCTTGCATTCCATGTTAATCTCCCTATCCGAACCAGCCGGGAATGTGAAGTATTGTTATTGAGTTAACATTTGGCGCCGCATTAGCAAACAGCTTTACCTTGCAATTAGGCAAGAAATAAAAATAAGAAAACGGAGCCAAAAAGAAAGCGTTGTGACGCTAACTTAATTGGCCGGTCTTTTTTTTTACAGCCGTTACGAGCAAGAAACAAATGAAATGGCAAACGGCAGGTGATTCTCCACTAATGAGGATAAATTACCTCAAAAGTAGAACTACCCCGTGACCTCAATATTGGGTGATGAAATTTTTCCCGGTGATTGGTTGTGAAAACAAGGGTTATAGGATGGTGGGTGAATTTGAACTCTAATTGACTCCTAGGCCCGATCACCCTTTTCCCGGTGGCAAATCAACCACCGCAAACCAATATTTACCCAGGTCTTTAATTGCCTCTACCAATCCATTAAAGGTTACTGGCTTGCTGATAAATGAATTTGCCCCCAGGTCGTATGAACGAAAGATGTCTTCTTCTGCCTGGGAAGTCGTGAGCACCACGATCGGAATTTGCCGCAGCGCCGGATCGGACTTAATCTCCTTGAGCGCTTCACGACCATCTTTTCTCGGCATGTTCAGATCGAGAAGGATCAGGCCGGGGCGTGGCGCATTGCGATATTGCCCTTTCTGATGCAGATAGTCCATCAACTCCACCAAAATATGTTTTGTTTATTCATAATTTCTTGCCAGGGGGATAACCGGCTCAAATATGAGACATTACTTTCTGCAATATCTTAGAATTTTACGCAAGGATAGGAAATATAAGTGATCAATATTTTTTAGCCAAGAAAACTTGATTCTTTTGCAAGAATTTAATTTTAATATTAACATAAATTTATTTGTGAATAAATTTGTTACATATGACTAAAATGGCCTTCTTCCTTAACCATTCTGAGAAGATAGTTTCAATAAAAAATGGGCTTCGACTATCTCTGCAGAATTTAGTGGCTATTGTTTAACAAGCTACATTGCAAACTCTTAATTATTATTTGCGCCAGTGAAAAATTTTCATAATCAATTCTTTTCTCATCAAAAAATTTGAAAAATGGAAGACACTCGGAGGATAATTTTTAGGCCTTGCAATTTTGTACTTTTTTGGTTATAATTTGCAGCAATTCAATAATCTACGAGGTGTTTAAAATGGAGAGTCTTATGAAGAAATGGATTTTATGTACGTTACTTACATTCACAACGGCATTGGCTGCGCCCGACGAGCAATCCGATTACACAAGTTATATCGGCGCGCTTGAAGATCTCAACCATAAAGAGTTCTCAAAAATAATCATCAAAGAAATAAATGAATATCTGCACCGGTTCCCTGCCGCCGGGAATCTCGATGACATTCACTTCAAGATTGCCACGCTTTATTCTGATCGGAAAGATAAGGTTCGTTCTTTTTTCACCAATTTGGAAGTGATTTACCTTTATCCAAATTCAAGCCATATTCCGGTGGCAAAAGACCGGGTTAGAGCCCTGCTGCTTAAGGAAAAGAAGTTTAGGGCGCTGCAGGACAAAATGGAGACTGTTGTAAACCCGGCAACGAGAGATTCCACCAAAGAGAGCGCTTACTTTGCCTTTATAAGCGACATGGTTTCTTATGACCTAAAATCGACCCGAAAATTAACCATTGGGGCCTGCGAAAATTTTTTGCAAACCAATCCTGAAATGCCGCGCGCGGATGCCGTGCTATTCTGGAAAGCGCAGTTACTTGAAAAAGAGAAACAAGCTCCCCGGGCAATTGCCGAATTGCTGAAACTGACTTATTTATATAACAAGAGCATTTTTGCAACCGCCAGTAAATTGAAAATGGCGGAGCTTTTTACTGATCGGCTTAAAATGCATGATAAGGCTATTTTAGCTTTGGAGGAATTTATTTTAGAGTTCCCTGAGGATCCGCAGGCGCCATATGCCCAATTTAAGATGGCCCGGATTATCGAAAAGAAGAAAAAGAAGCACCTCGAGGCCCTCGACGCTTACAAAGCGGTGGCTGAAAAATTTCCCAAGAGCGTCGAGGCGGTGCCTGCACTTTTCGAGGCGGCCCGGCTTTATGAGGATAAGTTTAAGGAATATAATCAGGCGATTCGAATCTACACGGAAGTGGTTAGAGACTTTCCGGAAGATATTAAAGCCCCACATGCTTTGGCCGAAGCCGCGCGGATTTATGAAAAGCGCTTAAAAGATTATTTTAATGCGGCAAATGTTTACTTTAAAGTTTACGGCCACTACCCCGAAAGCAATATCGCTGCCGAATCTCTGTTTGCTGCGGCAGATATTAATGAGAAAAGATTAAAAGATTATGAGAAAGCTATCATGTATTATCGATTTGTTGTTGACCAGTACCCGGATAAGAAGGTCGCTTCGAAAGCAATCAAACGAATTGAGAAGTTGTCAAAAGATTTGGCAAATAATAAATGATACTTTATGAAATACTTATAGACTGGCAATTTCTATTTCCTGGTACTATTAATTAACGGGATCTAGTGCTAAGTCTTGTTACTTCAAAACATTTGCAATTGAACTACCATACCAGGAGTAATGCTAGTGAACATCATGAGAGTATTATGAAAACTATTGGGAAGAAGTGAAAAGTGACTAAATTAACGCGTTAGACTATTCGTTCCTATTCAAGGCGCCTTCCATGATTTCCAAAAACTCTTCGGTTGAGAAATTAAGCAGCTCATCAGTGAACCTGCGGTGCTCATTTCCACTTCCATCAATTAAAATAATTGTCGGCACGCCATGAACTTCATATTTCGTTCTTAAATCTTTCACTCCCAGAGATTTTTCTTTCGTCAGGTCGGCTTTCAACGCTAAAAATTTCCCCGACTTCTCAATAATTGCCGGCTGGGTAAAAAGTTTCTTTTCAATTTGTTTGCACGGAATACACCAGTCGGCATAGAAGTCTATCAGGATTGGCTTGTCCTCATTAGCGGCTTGAGCAACCAGCTGCTCATCGTAGGGTTGCCAGTTAACGTGCTCGGTGTTGGCGTCCGTCCAGGCCGAAACCGAAGTCCAAACTCCCAAAAGAATCATCAAAGTACCGATGGCAGGTTTGAGTCCTTTAAACCAACCGAAACTTGCCGTGGACTTATCGAGAAATCCGACCAAGATGCCGCCCAAAACAACTGTAGCCGTGAAGATGACCGCATAAATAAAGTTCGAAATAAGCGGATCAATAAAATAGACGGCCATCGCAATCATGACCACGCCAAAGACTTTCTTCACCCAAACCATCCATTCTCCGGAGCGCGGCAGGTTCTTGATT
Source organism: candidate division KSB1 bacterium (assembly GCA_022562085.1). Lineage (NCBI taxonomy): Bacteria > Pseudomonadati > Candidatus Zhuqueibacterota bacterium. Next base: position 7,857 of record JADFPY010000021.1, read on the forward strand.
GAACTGGAAAATGTGCCAAGGAAAATATACGGGAATCCTAAACCGAGAGATAAAACAAAGAAAAGCAAAAACCCGGTAAACGGGTCGCCCTTGGCCGCCACGTAGGTCAAAAGGCTGAGTACAAATGGCCCGATACAAGGCGCCGCGACAATACCGACTGTTAACCCCATAAAAAGCGAACCGATGACGCCCTGCCTTGATCCGCCGGCCATGTTTGACAGGAAAGCAGGAACCCGGATTTCAAATGCTCCGAACATGCTGGCCGCAAACACTAAAAAAACTCCGGCGATTGCAACTAAGACAAGAGGATTTTGCAGGGAAGAACCGAGCAGCCCGCCGGTCATGGCAGCGACAACGCCTAAAACCGAATAGGTAATCGACATACCGAGGACATAAATCAGCGCCAGAAAAAAAGATTTGCTGATTTTTCCGGATGCTTGGCCGACAAAGAAGCTGATCGTGATAGGAATGATTGGGTAAACGCAGGGCGTCAGGTTGAGTAATAAGCCGCCAAGGAAAATAAAACTAAGTGTTAAAACAAGCCCCCTCTCTGATATAAGGTTGCTGATTTCATTAGTTGAGCGTTCCCCCGCCAGTTGACTCAATTTAATTTCAAATTCACTTTCATTGATTTGCTTTACCGGCGTCCCGGCGCCAACAATTGAGGCAACGATTTCGAACGATTTCGAGGTCGGAATTAGACACATGACATCGTTACACGCCTGGTAAGAGAAATCTCCGGAGATTTTTAATTCACCTGGTATGATACCTTCGGAAACTTTTGCTTTCGTCCAAAAGACCACGTCCCCTTCATAAACAGAAAGTGGCGTTTCGGAAAATTCGAATTTCAGCATTTGGCCTTCGGGGTAATAGACCTCGCCGAATTCAAAGCCATCTATTTGTGCAAATTCAACCTTGGTTGGAATAAGAAATTCGTCCGCTGGCTTGCGCGAATTGATGTGCCACTTATGCTCAATCCTGGCTTTAACGCCAATTTTAAATTCATCGCCGGGCCGGATTTTATCGACTGACAGAAAGGCTTCGACGCTTAAAACTTCCTGCTGGCCAAACTGGGCGTTTAATGAATTTATGCAAAGTAAAAGAAGTGCAAAAGTTGTGATGATCTTTTTCAATTTTAGATTTCCCTTCGGTTGCTCAGAAACGAACTTTAAGATAAATATTGGTAATATACAATTTCTAACCAAAGAATCAAAACTTATAACAACATAATTTCTATATTTGTTTCCAAGATCAAGAGTGATTTGAAAAACTTGCAACTTTGACGGTCACTATGTATTTTCAGGCGTCTGAGGCATTTCTAAAGTAAGGTTTAAATTTCAATTTTAGAGGTTGAATGCGCTGGTTTAAATTCATTCTCACATTTGCAGCGACATTGGGGCTAGTGATTGCGCTCGACACAAAAATAGGTTTAATGCCGCCGCTGGGCAAATTCCTCGATCCATTTCAGGGCTTTTGGCAAAACGCTGAAACCGATAGGGGAGGAGGCACTCAAACATTGCATCTTCCAACCCTTAAGGCGCCGGTGTCTATTTTATATGACGATCGTCAAATCCCCCACATTTTTGCTAAAAATGATCACGACCTTTACTTCACCCAAGGTTATGTAACTGCAAAAGATCGCCTTTGGCAAATGGAGTTTCAGACACATGCGGCAGCGGGCCGGCTTTCCGAAATCGTTGGTGAGCGAGCTTTGGAATACGACCGTTTTCAGCGGAGAATCGGGATGCTTTCTGGCGCCCGAAATGCGCTTAAGGCAATGGAAAAAGATCCCGTGATTCGTGAAGTAGTTTTAGCCTACACTGCGGGTGTGAATGCTTTTATAGAAACATTAGACCCAAAAGATTACCCTGTCGAGTACAAAATCCTGGATTATGCCCCCGAACCCTGGACGACCCTCAAATGCGCTTTACTGCTCAAATACATGGCCTGGATGCTGACCGGATACGCTTCCGACTTGCAGATGAGCAACACCCTGGCGAAGTTTGGTAAGGAAGTCGTCGAAGACCTCTTTCCATATTATCCTGAAAATATGCAGCCGGTCATTCCGGAAGGCACGCCCTGGAACTTTAAACCGCTGCCAGTTAAAAAACCGGCAAGAGAATTTGTACCGAAGATTACCAGCAAGATTTTGCCGTATGAAGCCAATCCGGCAACGGGCAGTAATAACTGGGCTGTGTCCGGCTCAAAAACCGCCAGCGGATTTCCGATTCTGGCAAACGATCCGCATTTGGAAATGAATCTTCCGTCTATCTGGTATGAAATGCAACTGACCAGTCCGTCGGTGAATGTTTATGGCGTTTCCCTGCCCGGTGCGCCAAACATTGTCATTGGTTTCAATGAAAAAATCGCCTGGGGCGTGACGAATGGCGAGGCTGACGTCATGGATTTTTATGAAATCACGTTTAAAGATTCTACCTTGACTGAGTACCGGCATGACCATAAATGGCGGAAGACCAGGAAGGTCGTGGAGGAAATTAGAGTAAAAGGCGCCGGCACGGTTGTGGACACAGTCATTTATACACATCACGGGCCAATTCCATACAATATTAATGAAAAGCCATTTAACCGGCGCGTGCCGGTTTTGCATGCTTTACGTTGGTTGGGACACGACCCCAGCAACGAGGCGCGTACTTTTTATGAATTAAATTATGCTGAAAATTACGGCGATTATGTTGATGCCCTTTCTCATTATATTTGTCCGGCGCAAAATTTTGTCTTTGCCGATACAAGCGGCGATATCGCCATTTGGCACAATGGCAAATTCCCAGCTAAGTGGCGCGGCCAGGGAAAGTTTATTGGAGATGGTTCTGATCCGCTTTACGACTGGCAAGACTGGGTTCCTCACTCGCAAAATCCCCATATTAAAAACCCGTCGCGCGGCTTCGTTAGCTCAGCAAACCAGAATGCAACCGACCTGACTTATCCATATTATTTGAATTGGTACTACGCCTCGCACTATCGAAGCAGCAGGATAAATCAAAGATTGACTGAAATGAAAAAAATCACGCCGGATGATTTCAGAAAATTGCAGCTCGACACCAAGAATCTTTTTGCTGAATCGGTTGTGCCGGCTTTATTGAACATTTTAGACGAGAGCAGTTTGTCTCCCGAAGAGGTAAGGATGTTCCGAAAACTCTCTTCCTGGGATTTTTTTAATGATGCAGATAAAATTGCACCGACTATTTTCAAAAACTGGTGGGGGAAACTTTATGATGCTATTTGGGATGACGAGTTTGGCGGCGAGGGAAGGTATTTTCGGTTTCCTTCGCGGGCGAGGACTGTGCAAATGATTGTAGAAGAGTCGCTGGCAAAATGGTTTGATAATATAAAGACATCCGAAGTTGAAACACTGCCTGATTTGGTGCGAGCAAGTTTCAAGGCGGCCCATTTCGAATTATCCGCTTCGTTTGGCGAAATGAATGAATCCTGGCAGTGGGGCAGGTATAAAGGAACGGATATTATCCACCTTGCCCGAATCCCGGGTTTTAGTCGCCTGGATTTAAATGTCGGGGGGGACTTAAGAATTGTGAATGCCATCGGCAAGACCCACGGCCCCTCCTGGAGAATGGTCGTTGCCCTCGGCCCGGAAGTGAAAGCCTGGGGCATTTATCCCGGCGGTCAGTCCGGCAACCCGGGAAGCCCTCATTATGACGATTTTGTTGACGACTGGGTACAAGGAGAGCTCGCTGAACTGCTTTTTCTTAAATCGGAAGATTCGGAACACCAGCGAATTGTTTCAAAATTAAATTTGGAGGCGAAATGATACTTGCTGCGCTGCTGATTTTGATTTTTAGTTTTATAACAGAAATGCTTTTACCCTGGTGGTCGATAGCGATCGTGGCGTTTGCAATTGGCTTTGGGAAGACACCAACCGGTTGGAAATCATTTTGGGCCGGATTTCTTGGAGCAGGGTTTTTATGGTGGCTGGCTTCCGGCTATATTCACTTTAGAACGGATGGGATTTTGACATCTAAAGTAGGGGAGATGTTGACGCTGCCTTTGCCGATTCTTGTGGTTTTGATTACGGGACTAATTGGCGGTTTGGTAGGAGGGTTGGCGGCAGGCGCCGGATTTCATTTGAGAAAAATCTTCAAAAAAGCCTTGACTTGAATGGACTTAATATTATATATTACTATGGTCATAAAAAGTTAGTCAAAATGAGGTCGTAATGAAAACTATCGCTGCAGGAAATTTCAAAACGCACTGCTTATCACTACTTGATCAGGTAGCTCAAAGTCGTGAGTCATTAGTGATCACTAAGTACGGTAAGCCAGTTGCGAAAATTGTTCCTTACAATGTTAAAAAGGATATCAAAGAAAAACCTCTAAAAGGTAGTGTAATCTATTTCGGAGATCTGATTTCTCCAATTGAAGTAGATTGGGAGGCCAATCAGGGATGATTATTCTTGATACTCATGCATGGCTTTATTGGGTTGACGATAATCTTAAAGAATTTTCTAAGGTCGCATTGGCAGAAATAAAGAAAGCTACCACATTGGGAATTAGTGTGATTTCATGCTGGGAGATTGCTATGCTTGTTGTAAAACAGCGTCTGTCACTAAGTATGGATGTCATGGATTGGATCAGTCAAGCGTTGAGATATCCGGGGACCCGGTTGCTTGATTTAGAACCTGAAATTGCAGTGATGTCAACTCGTTTACCAGGTAAATTTCCGGGAGATCCGGCCGATCAAATTATTGTTGCTACCTGCCTTAGACATGGAGCACCTTTGGTTACTAAGGATGGCAAAATTCACTCTTGGGGAAAGATTAGAACCATTTGGTAGATTTGAGAACTTCTATGCAGGTCACTCCTTATAACTCAAAATTTGTTTTTAATTTTTGCTCCCGTTCAAATCTTTCAATAGCAAGTTGAATGAGTTTGTCGATGAGTTCGGAGTATGGAATACCGCTGATTTCCCAGAGTTTCGGGTACATGCTGATTTTGGTAAACCCGGGAATTGTGTTAATTTCGTTCAGCAAGACTTTGTTGTCTTTGGTCAAAAATATATCTACACGGGCCATGCCTTCACAACAGAGCGCCTGGAAAGCCTTAATCGCCAACTGTTGAATCTGCTTGACCAAGTCCCTGGGGAGTTTGGCTGGAATTTCTAAAAGGGCTCCCTGTTCGTCGATATACTTTGCTTCATAAGAGTAGAATTCGTGTTGGGGTATGATTTCTCCCGGCACTGAGGCAATAGGATCTTCATTCCCCAAAACCGAGCATTCGATTTCCCTGCCGTCTATGAATTCTTCGATCAAGATTTTAGTGTCATAATTGAAGGCATCTTTTACCGCTTCTTCAAGCTCAGTCTGAGTGTGCGCCTTGTGAATTCCCACCGACGAACCCAGGTTTGCCGGCTTCACGAAAACAGGCAGCCCGAGTTGCTTTTCAATTTCCGCAAAATTAGCGGTTTCAATTGAGACGCGGTCAAAGGTGAGAAATTTCCCGATGGGAATCCCGGCATCGCGAAGCAGCCGCTTCATCACATCTTTGTCCATGGCGACCGAGGAGCCCAGAACCCCGGCGCCGACGAAGGGGACATTCGCCAGCTTGAGCAGACCTTGCACGGTGCCGTCTTCGCCAAACGTGCCATGAAGAATCGGGAAAACGACATCGATGGCGCCAAAGGAGGCGTGATCGGTCACGCTGACAATTTCCCTTTCACCGCTTTTTCCCGTGACCAGCGCGACGTTTTTGCTGCTTTTATTGAGTGAAATGAGTTTTGGGTTTTCTGAATTTAGAAGGAAATGCGACTCGTCGTTTAAGTACCAGCGACCCTGTTTGTCAATGCCGATGAGCACGACTTCGTATTTATCTTTGTCGATGGCTTCAACGACGTTTTTAGCGGATTGCAGGGATACCTCGTGTTCAGCAGATTTACCTCCGAAGAGAATACCCACTCGGATTTTTTTACTCATGGATTCAATTGCTTTAAGATCTGAGAAGGTGTTTTTCTACCAAGTTTAGTTTTGTCGAAGTCTTTGTCAAAGCTGACGATAGTCAAGTCATTCAATTCAGCAGCCAAATATTGATAAGCATCATCGAAATCCAGTTTAAACTGATCTATAACCTCAATCAATTGTTTGGAGGCTTCAGGTTTGAGACGAATCAGACTAACAGCTCCATCAATGAAAATATCTTGGGTGAAGCGATCAAAAGCATCGCCGTGGCCAAGATTGGTTATTATTACACCGATTGAATGATAAGTAAAATCCGTAATGAATAATTTATTGGAAGAGATTTGTTGTAGAAAAGATTGAACCTGATGGGATTTATCCTGGTCGAGAATTCTCTCTAACCAGATATTGGTATCGACTAAGAACATGAATCAGTCGCGCCATTCCAAAGCTTTTTTTTGCAACTCCAAAGAAGTGTATTTCTCCTTATAATCCTTTAAAGCTCCTGCCCAGTCTTGGCGCAATGTTGTACTGGTTTTTCGATCTTTTTTTTGCATTAAATTTTCTACGAAATCTTTTACTTCTTCATGGAAGTGAGGTGGAAGATTGTTAACCAACTCTAAAAGTGATTTTGATGAATTACTCATAAAAGTCTCTCAAAATTATTATTTACTTCGTCTGCTTTCTCTTGGTCTAAGATTAGTTCAGGCCAAATATTCGTGTCAATAAGGTACACTAATCGCCCCACTATTCAAGAGCTTTTTTTTTGAAGACTCAAGCGAGGTATATTGATCGCGATATTCTCTCAATGCACCTGCCCAACTCATGCTTATTTTTTTGGAATTTTTCTTTACTTCGGTCGCAAGCAAATATTGAGACAAAATTTCTCACTTCGTTCTGATACTCAGGTGGAAGTGAGTTGACTCATTCAATAATAGATTCCGATGATTTTATAAAACAGACTTGGTTAATTATTCATAAAATATAAATATAAAATTCCGCATTCAAAAGCAAAGGATAATTTTCGTTAAATCACGCAACCCGTAATTGTTTCAAGCAAAAATTTCTTTAGGATTTAAATCTAAAATTACCCTCTGAAAATAACAGTCTCCCGCAAAAAGATTCGTGAAGACAGGAACAAACTGAGTCCCGCTAAAACGGCCAGCGAAGCATAAACCTCGATCAAAAGCCAAAAATCAATCGTGCCGGCGACAATTTCTTTGGTTGCTAATGAAACATTTAGAATCGGAATCAGGGCGGTTTTAGGATCCAAAGTAACTCCCGGAATCAGACCAATTAAAACCGGTAGAATAATTACGAAATTAAATGGCGTTATGATACTCTGGGCCTCTTTAAAAGTTTTTGCAAACATAGATAAGGAGAGTAAAACTCCAGCAAAAAACATGGTTAGAGGCAACAAAAGTGAAAGAAGCAAAACAATGGATTTAATCTCAAAGATACCTGAAATTACATCGATAATTTCCGGAGGAATTTCCCCAACTTGTAGAACGACAAGATAGAGTCCGACTAATGAAACAAGAGCTGAACCGATTCCGGTCAGAACAACCACGCCAAACTTTCCGAGCAAAATCACAAAACGACTGACTGGCGCTGTGAGAAGTGTTTCGATTGTCCCTCTCTCTTTTTCCCCCGCCGCCAGATCTATTGCGGGATACATGCTGCCCATAAAACAAAAAATGACAAAAATATAAGGCAGAAAAGCCCCAATTGCTTTGCCAATCCTCTCTTTTTTTGAGGTAATATCAACTTCAACCAGCTTTACCGCTGTGCTAACGGTTTTATCCAAATCAAGTTTCTCAAATCGTGCCGACAATAAAGAATCTTCAAACTTATCTACCAAATCTTTCATACGGTCCTTTTCGATATTGTCGCCTTCGGAAGATTTAAAATAAAATTTAATTCTACCTGCTCGAAGATTTTCGACGCGTTTATCAAAAGTTTTGGAAAAGACAAAGGCGCCATCGAGACTGTCGTTTTGAACAAAAGAACGAACACTGTCCTCGGGAACATTTTCAATAAGCTTGAATTTTTCATTTTGAATAATGATTTCAATTAACTTTTGTGTTTCGCTGTCGTTACTGATGACCGCAACTTGCAGGGTCTTTGCTTTGGCTTTTTTCACCATGGATTTTTGGATGGTTGTCCAAATTCCCAAAATCACCGGGAAAAGCGCGAGCGGAATAATGATCATAGCGATAATCGTGCGCCGGTCTCTGAGCGTGTCGATCAGTTCTTTTTTGAAGATGATAAAAAAGATGTTCATATTAAGCCTCCTCCACCAGTTTGATAAATTCATCTTCCAGCGATTTCGTTTTCATTTGACTGACAAAATCCTTGTAGCTGCCATTGTAGCACAGCTTGCCTTTGTGGATGATTGCCAGATCATCGCTGAGGAGGCTCACTTCTCCCATAATGTGAGTTGAAAAAATAACCGTTTTCCCTTGCTCACGAAAATCCCGAATAAGCTGAATAATGCTGCGTGCGCTGATGACGTCCAAACCGGCTGTCGGCTCATCAAATACCACCACTTCCGGATCGTGGATGATGGTTCGGGTGATGGAGACTTTCTGTTTCATTCCGGTTGAGAGTTTGCCGATTCGCCGCTTGGCAAATCCGTGCATATCGAGACGAGTATAGATTTCATCCCGGCGTTTTTCAAAAACCTTTTTATCCATGCCATGTAAATCAGCATAGTACTTGACCAGTTCATTGGGAGTTAACCGGTCATAGAGCCCGGTTGAGCCGGTAAGAAACCCCAAACGACGCCGGACTTCTTGCGGATTTTCCTGCACATCAAAACCACAAATTTTGATGCTGCCGGAAGTGGGCTTTAACATGGTTGCGAGTATGCGCAACGCGGTGGTTTTTCCGGCTCCGTTTGGGCCCAAAAGAGAAAACACCCGCCCCGGCTTACTGGTAAAACTTATTCCTGCAACCGCTTCGACGGTGCCGTTTTTTGAGGCGCTGCCAAGTTCTTTCTTTTGCTGCCGGGTGAGCTTAAATCGTTTTCTTAAATCGTTCACTTCAATCATTGACTGTCCTCCCTCGTTTAACCGATTAGATTTTGCTCCAAGAGCATCGAAAGGTACAAATTACGACACTTTATGTCAATTTCTTTTACACCTGGAATAAAATTGTATTCAGAGTAAATGTTTAGAGAGCAAGTAGATAAAACCGCCGAATTTTTGGCATTCAAAAAAATCTTGCTTTTTGAGCGAATGTTTGTTTTTTTGACTATGAGTATCGCTTCGAATACACAACCTTTCGAAATCAGTCACATATTTTTGATCCTAAAGCGAGGATACTATGGCAAAGAACAAAATTTCGTTTTTTGATACGATTCTGGCCTTTTTTGACAAAGCCGCTGCTTTTACTTCCCACCCAAAAGGCTTACTCGATCAGATAAAATACACCAACAGTATTTATAAATTCAAATTCCCGCTTAAAAACGACGACGGCACGTACGAAATAATAGAAGCCTTTCGGGTTGAGCACAGTCATCACAAGTCGCCAGTCAAGGGTGGAATTCGTTACAGTGAGATGGTCAACGAAGATGAAGTTAAAGCCCTTGCCGCGCTGATGACTTATAAATGCGCTCTGGTTGATGTTCCGTTTGGCGGGGCGAAAGGCGGGATTAAAATCGAGCCGCGGAATTACTCCTCAGCGCAACTTGAACGCATTACCCGGCGCTACACTGCTGAGTTGGTAAAAAAGAATTTTATCGGTCCCGGAATCGATGTACCCGCTCCCGATTACGGTACCAGCGGACGCGAGATGGCCTGGATTGCGGATACTTACTCGGTGCTAAACCCGGGACAGATCGATGCAGCAGCCTGCGTGACCGGCAAGCCGATCGAACAGGGAGGCATTCGCGGCCGCGTGGAAGCGACTGGCAACGGCGTGTTTTATGGCCTCAGACATGCCTTAACTTATGCAGATGACATGAAGTCTTTAGGACTAAAAACCGGAATTAAAAATAAGAGGATTGTCATTCAGGGAATGGGAAATGTCGGCTATCATGCCGCGAAGTTCCTTCAAAAAGCCGGGGCAGTCATTACAGCGATTGCTGAGTACGACGGCGGCATTTGCAATCCTAACGGTCTGGACGTTGATGATGTGCAGAAACATCGCCGTGAAAGCGGCTCTATTTTGAATTTTCCCGGTGCTAGAAATTTTGAAGAAAGTAAGGCAGCGCTTGAATACGAATGTGACATTCTGGTCCCGGCAGCTTTAGAAGGACAGATAACCGAAAAAAACGCTCCGAATATTAAAGCGAAAATTGTCGCAGAAGCCGCTAATGGCCCCACCACCGCCAGAGCGGCTGAGATTCTCAAGGAAAGGGGGGTGATGATTATCCCTGATATGTATCTCAATGCGGGTGGAGTGACGGTGTCTTATTTTGAATGGTTAAAGAATCTGAGTCATGTCCGCTTTGGCCGGCTGAGCAAGCGCTTCGAGGAATCTTCCAATGAGGCAATCTTGGAAAAGGTCGAACAGTTAACCGGCAAAAAGCTGACAGCCGAGGAAAAGAGAGCCATCAGTCATGGCGCCGATGAAGTAGATCTGGTGAATTCAGGACTTGAGGAGACCATGATTAACGCTTATGATTCCATTCGCGAAATTTATATGACCACAGATGGCGTACCAACCTTGCGGGTTGCGGGGTTTATAAACGCAATTAATAAAATAGCGGTATCTTACATGCAATTAGGGATTTTCCCATAAGTTGGAGGTTTCTTTTAAAGTAGACAAAGGGGAAATTTCTTCAATGCATGCCGAACTCGCCCGACTTGGCAAAAGTGCATTGATGAATTCTGATTGGCAAAGGCTCGGCGAGTTGATGAATGACAATCATCGGATTCAGTGTGAATTGGCCGGCCACGGTGAGTCGAATGAACGACTGATCTCAGCGGCCTTGGATGCCGGCGCCTTAGGGCTAAACTTGCCGGGGCCGGGGAGGGCGGAACAATTATCGTTCTCTATCAAGGCGAAGACAGCGCCGATCTTGAAGAAGTTTTGCGAGACGCTGGAGCTTCTGCGATTTTTCGCCCGGCCATCGATTTTGGCGTAGTTCTAAGTCAATCTCCTTAGGTCTTCTTTAAGATAACTAGTGAGCCCTCCTGAAAAAATTGAATAAAATGGTTTTTTCAGTGTTTAGTATTTTACCGAATTCTTTTTAAGTATTTAGAAAGAAACGAAACCTGTACGGTGAATGCTAAGTTAGCTAATTAATGTTTTTTTTAAAAATTCAAAATTTCCTTAACTTTTTTTCGGTTTCGACTGTCTAATTAATAGATGGATTTCAATCCGCAGTAACCGAACTTAGAAAACCTAAACGAGTGACCAAGACAGATTATAACTTCAGCGAAGAGAGGATACCCTTAACATCATTTCGTTCCTCTGAGGCCCTGAAAGATGAGATCGGCCAGAGGATTTTGAATCGCAGAAGTATGGATTGGGATTTCGTGCAGTTAAACAGCGAGGGTGCGTTTCTATTTTTAACTTTTAAGCAGAAAATCAGTTGTAATTAATCGGTCACTTCTTTTCAAAGCCTTCCTAATTTTCCTCACTTTTGAACCTTTGAAACCTTCGGTTTCTTAACTTTCCGTCAAGTTCGGGTTGTCTTCCCGAAATTCAGCCATACCCAGGATTATTTTTTCAGGTAATTTATTTTCTGTTGGGAGGGATAACTGTACGTCCTGTTTTGGTGTTGAGAGATCCGTCCCAAGGCATCTTTTAAAATGACTTTGTAGTCTACTTCTTGGTTTATCCAGTCACTCCTCTGATCGTTGAAATGCTGCCAGAAAAGAGACTCTTTGTGATTAAGGATTTCTCTGATGTCAATTTTAGCCGCTCGCATGGCGCATTTGCCAGGGGGGCTAAAAAACAAAGAACCAATGCACCCTCCACCCAGAAGAATTTTCTTTTTGGTTTTTTAGACATTACCGCTAATAATGTTTTGTTATGTTTGAAATTTCTGGTTGCTAAGTCAATTAGTTGTCAATTTGTGGGCAAATAATGAAGGCAGATCTTATCTTGTTGACTAGGACAAGATTTGGTTTTAGAAGGCTGACAGGGCTAAAATCTCTTTGCAAAAAATTGTTCATATTTTAATCAAACAAAATCCGCTAACCGGTTTGATTCTGGCATGAGAGAAAGTGTGCGTAAAAAAAGCGGCATTAATTTTATGTAACATCTTAATAATAAATTAAATACGCTTTAAAAAACATATATTGGTGATTTTTCGAAAATTATTAGCGCAATATAACTTGCAAAGCGCTCGACTTGGTGTTATATTAATTTTAAATATTACTTTAAAGTGAACCGAGAATTCCTAAATGGGGAAAAAAAATTTTCTGAAAGAGCTTGAGAAGCGGGTGATTTTATTCGACGGTGCTACAGGGACCATGCTTTATAACCGCGGTGTGTTTATCAATCAATGTTTTGATCAAGTAAATCTCACCAACTCCAGGCTTATTAAAGAAATTCATACGGATTACGCAAATGCCGGCGCCGACGTGCTGCAGACCAACACCTTTGGCGCCAACCAGTTTAAATTGGCGCAACATGGCCTGAGTGATTCTTTAGAGGAAATTAACTATCAGGGGGCTAAGCTTGCCAGAGAGGTCGCCGGCAATCAGCTTTTTGTTGCCGGATCCGTCGGGCCTTTGGGCATCAAAATTGAGCCATGGGGAAAACTCAGCCGCAAAGAGGCAAATGATGCTTTCAAGGAGCAGGGTCAGGCGCTTCTTAACGGCGGCGTGGATTTGTTTGTTTTAGAGACTTTTTCCGATTTGAGTGAAATTGAGCAAGCAATTTTAGCTTTGCGGGAATTGGCTGATTTACCAATTATCGCTGAAATGACAATTGACGAATCAGGAAATTCTTTATATGGCACCGCAACCGAAACCTTCACGCACCAACTGGATAAGTGGGGTGCAGATGTTGTTGGTATAAATTGTTCAGTCGGGCCGCCGCCGATGATGGATGCTCTTGAGAAAATGGTGCATGTGACTAAAAAACCGATTATTATCCAGCCAAATGCGGGAAATCCGCGGGTCGTTGAAGAGCGCAATATGTATTTGGCCAGTGCCGAATACATGGGCGAGTATGCTCTGCGTTTTATTAAGGCAGGTGCCAGACTTGTTGGCGGTTGCTGCGGCACAACGCCTGAGTATATCAAAACAATGGAAAAATCAGTGCGAATGCTCAGCCCGAGACAACACAATTTTTCCATAGACATTCCAAAAGAGGTTATTGAAGAAGCGACCCCCATTCCCCGGGAAGAGAAGAGTAAGTTTGCTGCAAAACTGGTGAAAGGCGAGCTTGTTACCAGTGTTGAGATTGTCCCACCCAGGGGCAGCGATCCTTCCAAAGTCCTGGAATCATGCCGGCAATTAAAGGAATTTGGCGTGGATGGCATCAATGTCCCGGACGGCCCGCGCGCGATGTGCCGAATGGGTGCGCAACATCTTAGTATTTTGATAGAGCAGAATGTCGGTATTGAGACGCTCTTACATTATTGCTGCCGTGACCGCAATCTGTTGGGTATGCAGTCGGATATTATGGGATTGTATGCTGTTGGACTCCGAAACATTTTAATCATAACCGGCGATCCTCCGAAAATGGGCGACTATCCTGACGCAACGGCCGTGTTCGACGTCGATTCTATTGGGTTGACCAATATGGTCGACCGCATGAATCACGGCATCGATCTGGGCGGTACCAAATTGGATGCGCCAACCGGTTTCCATATTGGCGTTGGTTTGAACCCGGGGGCAATTGATCCCGCACTTGAAATTCGCCGCTTTGAATGGAAAGTGGAAGCAGGAGCAGAATATGCGATTACTCAGCCGGTGTTCGATCCGCAAATTTTACTTGAGTTTTTGCCTAAAATAAAACACGTAAAGATCCCTGTCATTGCCGGAATTTGGCCGCTCGTAAGTTTTCGGAATGCCGAGTTCATGAATAGTGAGGTGCCCGGCGCCTCGGTGCCGGAAAAGTATATGGAAAGAATGCGACAGGCACAGGAAATCTCAAAAGAGGAAGCCCGCGCAGAAGGGCTTCGAATCGCTCAGGAAGCAGTGGCCCAGAGCCGGGAGTATGTGAAGGGATTTCAGGTGAGCGCGCCGTTTGGCAAAGTTGAATATTCTATGCAAGTGCTGTCCGTTTTGAAGGAGTTTGGCGGGGATGTTTAGTTTAATAGATTGAAAAAAAATAATTTTCAATTAACGAAGCCACTCAGTTTTTTGAAATCCTTTGCCGTTTGGTGAGGGATTTTTTGTTTAAGGCTCGTACGCTGGGCTAAACAATTCGAATGCCGGTATTTAAAATCTCTCGCACGAATGGGTTGCTTTCGTCAAAATCTTGGGGACGGTAGGGGTGAATATGAATATCTGTGTCAACTTCAAGAAGAGCAGTATCCAATTTACGCCGGTCGGAAAACTTTACTCCTTCAAAAGCTGAAGATATAATTGCCAAATCAATATCGCTCCATTCCGTACCGCGCCCTTGAACCCATGAGCCGAACAAATATCCTGCCTCAACAGGAATCCCGTATTGACGTGCAGCTTTGATAAATCTTTTTGCGGTGTTTAAAATTGGTTGAGGAGCCATTGATAAAATTTCCTAATTTTTTCAAAGTTTTCTTTAGTGAATTCAGGTGTGCAAATTTTATGAAAATCAGCTTTTTCTTCAGGATATCTACCTGTTAAGTAAAAATCGTTTGTTTTGACTAAAAAGAATCTTTGTTCATCAGTTAAATTAATTGGGATTTTTCGTGCGAGTTTATCCAAGTTATGTATTCTTGGATGTGGTTCCGGATAATGTTCACGAATCCATAAAGCTTTGAAGGTTTTCTCAACTACAAGATGCCCAATAAATAGACACCAATCAAAGTGCTTTTTCTCAAACAAAGATTCGCAAACCTTCAAATCTTCCGAAGCTGAATCCAGCCAATTTTCAACCCATTCTGATTTGGTCATTTATTTGACTTTTTGATTCCTGTTTGTAAATTATACAAAATACAGGTATCAATAGCAATTATTTTTACTGCAATCCCTAACCTGGATAAACCCCGTGGGATAATCAATCCAACGGGGTAAACCGGAACAAGAGGGGTGAAAAATTATCGCTCACAGAATTCGAAATCCCACAGAAAAAACTTCTTTTTTTTATTTCAGTGGGATTTCTGTTTCTGTGAGCAAAGTCTTTGTTTTTTGGCAAAGATTTTATCTTAAGGAACTAATGAAAGAAAATCCCAAACTTTATCTTGCGGGGTGCCTAACCACCGATCCCCAACAACAAAAAAGCAGCAACTTGGTTTTTGTCGGACTCCCCGACGACAGCAAATCTGCATACCGCAAAGGGACTGCCAAAGCACCGCCGCTAATTCGTTCTGCCTACGATGGCGACTGCCACAATTCGACGACTGAAACAGGTGTCGATTTGTTTGGCCGGGTTGCTGATTTGGGCGACCTACCTGCAAAAGGTTCGTGGGATGAAACCGCACAATCATATCGTGAATTCGCAACGGAGCTTTTTAAGTCAGGTAAGATTCCATTTTTTGCCGGCGGCGATCACGCGGTCACCATCCCGATCGTGGCTGCGCTGGCCGTGCTAAATGAGCCGGTGCATTTCGTCCAAATTGATGCCCACCCGGATCTTTACCCGGATTTTGACGGTGATCGCTACTCCAATGCCTGTGTTGCCGCAAGAATTCTTGAGATGGAGCATGTTGCGTCGGTGACGCAAATCGGCATTCGAACCCTCAATCCACCTCAGAAGGAATTTGCAGAGAAGTATCGAGATCGCCTAAAAATTCATTATGCGCGCGAACTCATGGGCGAATTGCCCAGGTTGCAAGGCATTCCTGAAGGCGCTTCCGTTTATCTGAGCCTTGATATCGACGGTTTGGATCCTGCTTATGCCCCCGGCGTTTCTTACCCGGAACCTGGCGGTTTAACACCGCGGCAGGTCTTGAACTTTTTGCAAAAGGGTCATTGGAAACTCATTGGCATGGATGTCGTCGAGGTTAACCCTGAACTTGATGTGAACAATCTTACTGCTATTCTTGCCGGCAAAATATTTCATGAAGCCATGGGGTATGCGTTAAAGCATCTAAAATGAAAGTTCATTCAAAAAAACACCCCTACCAACATCTCTGGATTTGGGTAGTGTATTTGTGCCTTTTCAGCCTATCCGTTCCCTGGTACCTTCCAAAGGTAACCTCACCAAAAGTTTGGCTTGGACTGCCTCATTGGGTGGTCATCTCATTGACCGCAATCATCGGCGTCACCCTCTTTACTGTATTCGTCGTTTACCGGTTTTGGGGCGACGATGAAGCACTCAGCAAAAAGTCTGAGACCGAATGAAATCATTTCCCTTTGGCACAGGTGCGGCAATTTTTATCGCCTTGTATTTAGCCTTAATGTTAGGCCTGGGTTTTGTTGCCCGCCGTTTTCGAAAAAACGAATCTCCCAGCGAGTTCTATCTTGCCGGCAAATCCCTCGGCGGCTTTGTTCTCCTGCTTACATTATATGCCACGCAGTACAGCGGAAACACCTTGTTGGGCTACCCTGGCGAAGCTTACCGGCTTGGTTTCGCCTGGATCATGAGTGTTGGCTTTATGATGGCCATCGTTGTGGTTTATTTACTTTTTGCACCCAGATTACACCAACTGGCTAAGCAGTACGATTTCATCACCCCGGGAGATTGGATTCAACATCGGTTCGGTATGGCTCAGCTCACATTTGTGGTTAACCTTCTCTTGGTGGTTGCAATCGCTAATTTTTTGTTGGCCCAGCTCATGGCGATGGGCCATGTGGTTGCCGGGCTGACTGGAAACGCCGTGCCGTATTGGATGGGAGTCATTTTTCTCGCATTGATTATTATCATTTACGAGACTTTGGGTGGAATGCGCGCCGTCGCCTGGACGGATTGTATTCAGGGCATCATGCTGATTGTTGGCTTGGGCGGCTTGCTTATTCTAGCTTTACCGACTATCGGGCACCTGCAGGAAGTCACCGCATGGATAATCGAACATGAGCCGCAAAAAGCCGCCGTTCCTTCCTGGGAAATCTGCCGAACCTGGATAAGCACAATTCTGCTGGTCGGGTTTTCAGGCGCTGTCTATCCACAGGCCATTCAACGAATATACGCCGCGCGTAATACGAGGGCTCTAAAACGTTCCTTAAGCCTAATGATTTTTATGCCGCTTGTGACCACGTTAGTTGTTTTCCTAATCGGGATTATTGCCATTCAGCAATTCGCACATCTTGAAGGAATCGCGGCCGATCAGGTGATGCCGCTGCTGTTGAATGAGTGGGCAAACCAATCTCTTATGACTTATGCTTTGGCGGTACTTGTGGTTACGGGAATTCTGGCAGCGATCATGTCAACTGCCGATTCGGTGCTGCTCAGTCTTTCATCGATGCTGGCTAAAGATTTTTTAGGAAAGACGGTTTTAAAGGAGGCGAAAGAAGAGCGTTTAACCAAAGCTGGAAAAATCCTTTCCTGGGTAATTATGGCAGTTTTGGTGCCGATTGCACTCGTTCCTCGACTTACTTTGTGGGGCCTGACTGAGCTTAAAATGGAGCTCTTATCACAAACGGCGCCGGTTATTATTCTGGGAGTGGTTTGGCGACGACTTTCGGGCCAGGCAGCTTTGATCGGTGTTGTAGCAGGAACAACCCTGGCATTGATTTTAACTTTTTGGGGATACGGCAAACTATGGGGCTTTCACGCGGGACTTTTGGGATTGGGTTTAAATGTGGGCTGTTGTATATCTCTGACTTTACTTAAAAGGAAATTGCCTTGACTTTTTCAGAAAACTTATATATTTATCTGCATTCTTAGATATAACCTGGCGGTGTAGCTCAGTCGGCTAGAGCAGTGGAATCATAATCCACTGCTTCCCTATCTTAAGCTTAATAAAAACAACACTATTCTGCAACAAAAACTTCACAAGCCTAATCACACGTAACTACTTGTTTTTACATAGAGTGACACTATCTAACATGACAACCATTGTGAAAAAATTGTGAAAAAATTCCTGTCGTCGCGGCCCACGCTCAATAAACTTACATTTCACAACGTTGCCTATCGATCCATAACTACGGTGGGCCGCTTTCGGAACCGAACGCTACGAACGCTACCTCTTAGCCCCGGTGAAGGCCCAAGTTCAGAATGACATGATACCCATGTGAGTATTCACCGGGGTGGTCCACAGTGCTTGAACAGGCCGCGAACGACCACGCCAGTTGCGCCGGCATAGCGGCCTTATCTGATGGTTACGGCATCGGCCGCTAAGCGGTAAAAACTGCTCAAATTTGCATGGTAGGACCGGTCACATCGGGTTGAATTTCCTTCGCCCAGTCCAATAAGAGTTATAGAGATACTTTGACTTCGTCGGTGCACTCTGTAACAAGACTGACGAGCGATTGGGTGGATGGGCAGGTCGCCAGTCTTTGGGTGTCCCTGGGAAGTTGCTGGGCCGACTTGAATTATCAGGCATTTCGTTTCGCTATCTAACACAACGGCCCTAGACCAACAAACGTGGTTGCGATGAAACTATTGGGTTTGGTGCATGCCCTAGCGACAGTCAGAACCGTTCACTTCGGTTATCGGGGTGATGGTACTCCACAGGCTTTAGTAGAACTCGATGAAAGGTGTGGCGTGCGGATAATGGCTTGGTTCGAAGAAGACATTGCCGCCATTGCTCAAGAGTTGCAACGTGGTGATTTCATCTGGATCTCAGGTCATTTAGGAGTGCGACGCACCGTATTTGGCAGGGAATACCTTGTAGTTAATGTGATTGAATATGCCCATGTAGTGGTGGCGTTGAAGAACAGGGTATCCTACATGGGATCTCTACCACAGAAAATGTTCAACGGCTAAAGGAGACGAAGGGAAAGCAGATGTGACTAAAATTCTTGTGATAGAGGATGAGACGTATGTCCCCATTCGTCCCATTAATCTGGATGCTTGAGGCGTCATCCCGCCATCACAGGCCTTGATGGTGCCGTTTCAAAGCGCGCCTGTAAACCCTGGGCCTAACCTCTTGGCGGGATATCCGTAGGCAACAAACCAACAAGCCATTAGAGGATAGGCAACCGCTCAAAGTCTCCCGCTACAGTGACACTTGCCAAGTACTCGAGGGGTTCTCCTTAGGCGTTTAGGGTGTATGGCCTCTCAGGCCTACTTCGGTCCAATGCTACTCTATCAGCCTCTATGCTTGCCCGAATTGAAGTAAAAGTTAATAGATGGATCGGATCATGTGCATGCTCAGTAGGATTGAGTTAGGTGCAAGCCCCTGCCGGTAGAAACATCGTCGTGGTGAACGATGATCCATCACAACTGCTCTTAGCGACGACGATCCTACAGAAGGATGGTCTGGAGGTTTTTCCCTACGAAAATGCTGAAGACGCTCTCGTGGGGATCCGGGAACTGGCTCCACCCGACCTGGTAATAACCGACCTCAACATGCCAGGCACCGGTGGCTGGAACTTCTGCAGACTCCTGCGTTCTCCCGAGTTCGAATCCTGCAACAGAATTCCTATTTTAATTGTATCCGCGACCTATTCTGGAGCTGATACCCGGCGGATCACGGCCGATGTAGGTGCCAACAAGTTTCTCCCGGCACCCTATCAGCCGGCCGATCTACGGAACACCGTGGCGTACCTCCTCGAGCGATTCGACCGGGGTCGACTGATCATCGAGCCGACCAGCCTGCTACAGACCACTCTACATGAGAATAGCGATTACGGTGACATCAACGATCCATTGGCGAAAGCCTGGAAACAGAGCAAACAAGCCATCATGGGGCGAGTCGAGGTGTTGGAGGAAGCTACTGTAGCGCTAGTCGAAGGGTCCCTGAACGATGAAATGCGGCGGGGTGCAGAGCGGGAGGCACACAAGCTAGCGGGTTCGGTCGGCACCTTCGGTTTCCCCGAAGGCTCCCGCATCGCTAGGGAGCTGGAGGACACACTTCGAGGCAACAAATCCTTGGGCCAGACAGAGATCCTGCTTCTATGCGACAAGACGGTAGCTCTCCGCCGCGCGTTAGATAAGTCACCAGAAATTGTGGGTTCCGAAACAACGCCTGATGATGACTGGCCGACGCTACTCGTAGTGGATCATGACAGGGGCTTAGTTGAATTGTTGGCAGCGGAGGCCCAAGCTCTAGGGATGCGGCCCCACGTAGCAACGGACCTCTCCTCGGCCAGGGAGGTACTCCGTCGAGAGGATCCAGACGTGGTCGTCGCTCAATGCCGAAACCTGGGAGGTGCAGGATCTGCGGCACGATCCCGTAATTCAGGATCTGCGGGCCGCTGGCGCCGGTTGCGGTGACCGCCTCGACCTGGTCTTTATCGATTTCCTCGATCGCCTCGTAGAGCAGCTTGGCGCAAAAACCGATCGACCGGAAACCGATGGCGAGGACGCCGGCCAGAACACCCGGGCCGATGATCATGACCAGCATCAAGGCCCACAGCAGCGAGTTGATGGAGCGCGACGAGACGATGACGAACAGCGCCAAGGGGCGAACGAAGGCGGCGCTCGGCGACTATCAAACACGAAGTGGGAGAAGTTGCCAACAGCCAGTGTTTTACGGTTCAGGCGGGCACCGCCTCGCCGAGATAATCGACGGCGGCCTGGGCGCCGCCCTTGCCGTGGGGAATGCCGAGGGCGATGAGGCCGACCTCGATAATCGTCAGGGTGCCGAGGATCATCGGCGCGTTGACATGGCCCATATGGGCGATGCGGATGGCCTTGCCGGTGAGTTCGGCGATGCCGCCGCCGACCACCACGCCGCATTTCCCGTCGCAATAATCGAGCAGCGGCTGGGGATCGCAATTCATCAGCACGTTGGTCACCGAATCGGAGCGCTGGGCGGGATCGGTGATGTTGAAGCTCATGACCTGGCCCTCGGCCCACACCGCGACCGCCCGGCGCGTCGCCTCGGCCAGCAGGCGGTGACGGTGGAAGACGTTTTCCAGGCCCTCCTCGAAGATCATGTCGAGGGCCTTGGGCAGGGCGAACAGCATATGTTCCGGCGGCGTGCCGCAGTATTTGTTGTAATGCTCCTCGCCCTCGCGCTGGGTCCAATCCCAATAGCGGGTGCGCAGGCCGGCGGATTGGTGGGCCGCCACCGCCTTGTCGCCGGCGGCGACGAAACTCAGGCCCGGCGGGGACATCAGGCCCTTTTGCGAACCGGCGACGGCGACATCGACGCCCCAGTCGTCCATGTCGAACGGCATGGTGCCGAGGGAGGCGATGGCGTCGACCATGAGCAGCGCGCCGTGGCCGGCGGCGTCCATGGCGCGGCGCACGGCGGCGATGTCGTTGACCACGCCCGAGGCGGTGTCGACCTGGACCACCATGACGGCGGCGATCTCGCCCGCCGCATCCTCGCTAAGGCGCGCCTCGAGCGCCGCCG
>JADFPY010000022.1 GCA_022562085.1 candidate division KSB1 bacterium
ATCGAAAAAAGGACGGACCTCAACCGCCATCTCCAGTTCCTGATAAGTGCGCTGGACTGATTCCAGATCGTCTTTACCGGTCTGGTGAATAAAACGCAGCGGCAGCCCGCTCGCTCGCAACGGACGCAGAGCGTCCTGGACGGCTCGATTCAACTGGAGCGCTCCCCGGCTGCCGCCGAAAATCAAAATGGTATAGGGCGGCGAAAGCTTGCATGGAGGGACACAAAGAAACTCTTTTCGCACCGGACTGCCCGTCCGAACCGCCTTGGCGCCGAAGCGCTGCGCCGCCTCCTCAAAGGTGACAGCCGCGCGGGTGACAAACGGGGCCAGCAACCGGTTGGTCAAACCCGGCTCGGCGTTGGGCTCGAACACGACGGTGGGCCGCCTCGCCAAAGCAGCCTGCAACACAGCCGGACCGGCGGCGTACCCGCCGGTACCAAACACCACGTTGGGACGAAACTCGCGCATAATTCTCCGGCTTGACCACATGCTCCCCGGCAGCGAGGCCAGACTGCGCAACTTGGCCGAAAGCCCGACTCCTTTCCAGCCGCGCACCGGCAAGGTGCGCAGTTCAAAACCCGCTTCGGGCACCACACGAGCCTCCAGCCCGCGCGCCGTCCCGACAAAGAGAATCTCGGCCCGGCTGTCGCGCCGCCGCAACGCAGCGGCGACCGCCAACGCGGGAAACACATGCCCGCCGGTGCCTCCGCCCGCCATCATCACCTTCATTCCTTCACTCTCTTGAGCCTTCTTAATCCGCATGCTGGCTGATGTTGAGCAGCAAACCCATGCCAAGGAGCATTACCAGCACATCGCTGCCGCCGTAGCTGATAAACGGCAACGGGATGCCTTTCGTAGGCAACAACGCCAGCACCACGCTCATGTTGATTAAGGCCTGCCCGACTATCATCGTGGTTACGCCCACCGCCAGCAACCGGGAAAACAGGTCCGGTGCCCGGCTGGAAATCCGGAGCCCGCGCCAGGCGATGATCCCAAACAGAACCACCACCAGCAGAGCGCCCCACAAACCCAGTTCCTCGCCGACCACGGCATAGATAAAGTCGGTGTGGGCTTCGGGAAGATAAAAAAGTTTTTGCT
Organism: candidate division KSB1 bacterium; assembly: GCA_022562085.1. Lineage (NCBI taxonomy): Bacteria > Pseudomonadati > Candidatus Zhuqueibacterota bacterium. The sequence continues at coordinate 1,099 of JADFPY010000022.1, forward strand.
GTCCCTGCATCAGACCGACGCCGGTCACGCCGCCCGACCCGACGGCCAAAATGGACTGAATCGCCTGGAAGCCGGCGCCTTGCGGGTCGGAGGTGGGATCCAAAAAGGCCTTCACCCGCTCCAGCCGGTACGGCTTCAACGCAATCAGAAACGCCAGCACCTGCTCTGAGAAAAAATAGACACCGATTGCACAGACAATAACGGTAACAATCGATTTAATCAATCGCCATCTAAGTTCCTCAAGATGGTCAAGAAACGGCATCTCTTTTTCTTTGGATTTCTCGGTCATTTAAATTAAACAGAATTAAACATAAAAAAACAGATAGCAACACCACTGGGCTAAGCTGGCGTCGAAACTATCTGCTCAATAAACTTCTTGTATCCCTTGTTATTGAGTATTTTTTCTCGGGTTCTTTAGTTCCTCAAGCTCACTTAAAAATTCTTCTTTAGCCTGGAAATTCCGATACACCGAAGCAAATCGAACGTAGGCCACTTCATCCAAATCCCGCAAGTAATTAATAATCAGCTCACCAATCTCTCTCGATTCAATTTCATCCTTTGATTGATCCCGAAGCTCGTTTTCAATTTTAGTCACAATTTCATCCAGTGTAGATGTAGGGACCGGACGCTTTGTACAGGCAATTTGCAAACTACGCTTCAGCTTTTCTTGATCATAGATCTCACGCCGACCATCGGATTTAGCAACCATAATTGGAGATTCTTCTACATGTTCTTTTGTCGTAAACCGACGAGCGCATTCTAAACATTCCCTTCTTCTTCTGACAACCCGACCTTCATTACTGGCTCGGGAGTCGATAACTTTACTATCTTCGTATTTGCAGAACGGACATTTCATATCTATTCATCCGCAATTGCATAAAGTGGAAAACGCAAACATAAATCAGCAACCTGATCTCGAACCGCTTTCAAAATTTTATTGTTATCCACATCAGATAAAATTTTATCTATTAAAAATGCAATTTCCTCCATTGCCTCCTCCTTCATTCCTCGGGATGTTAATGCCGGCGTGCCGATTCGAATCCCGCTGGTAACAAAAGGGCTTTGGGTGTCAAATGGAACCATATTTTTATTTACGGTGATCCAGGCTTTCTCCAAGAATTCCTCAGCCTGTTTACCGGTAAGATCCCTGTTTCGCAAATCGACTAACATGACGTGTGTATCGGTACCGCCCGAAACGATATTATATCCCAAATCTACAAGTTTATTTGACAAGGCTTTGGCATTCCGAATGATCTGCTGGGCATAATCTCTAAAGCTGGGTTCCAGGATCTCTTTAAAAGCAACCGCTTTTGCAGCGATAATATGCATAAGCGGCCCCCCTTGAAATCCCGGAAAAACATTTGAATCAACAACTTCTGACCAGAGTTTGACGCGGCCTTTGGGGGTTTTGATACCCAAATCATTTTCGCCATTCTTGCCAATTAGAATCATTCCGCCTCTTGGTCCACGCAAAGTCTTGTGCGTGGTCGTAGTCACAATGTGACAATGTTCAATTGGGCTCGGGATTAATCCAGCGGCAATCAAGCCAGCGGGATGTGCCATATCGGCTATCACGTAAGCTCCAACTTTGTCAGCGATTTCACGGAACCCTTTGTAGTCAATCTCACGGCCATAAGCGCTAGCGCCGGCAATGATTAATTTTGGTTTCTCCTTTTCAGCAACAGCTGCAACGCCATCCAAATCGATGTAGCCGGTTTTCTCATTGACTCCGTAGGAAACAACTTTAAAAATTCTACCGGAGAAATTAACCGGGCTGCCGTGGGTAAGGTGCCCCCCGTGAGCTAAATCCATACCCAGAATTTTATCGCCCGGATTTAGAATGGAAAAATAAGCAGCAATATTTGCTTGTGAGCCGGAATGAGGTTGGACGTTGGCGTGATCGGCTTTGAAAATTTTTTTTGCTCGATCTCTGGCGAGATCTTCTGCCACATCAACAAATTCACAGCCCCCGTAGTAACGTTTTTGAGGATACCCTTCGGCGTATTTGTTGGTCATCACCTGGCCGGCAGCTTCCAGGACTGCCAAGCTAACGAAGTTTTCTGAAGCGATTAATTCGAGTTTATTGTTTTGACGCTTGGTTTCATCTAAAATAGCTCTATATAATTCCGGATCTGCCCGTTTTAAGTGATCCAAGTTTGAGTCCTCAAGTATTTCATTTTATGCCAACGAACGATAGAAATTAAAAAAAGAGCAACTAATAAATCCATTTATAACACTCACCTCTGGCTTTTTTCTGATTTTTATGCATAAACTTATCTTCCTGAGTGGGTAAAACTCCTTGTAGAAAACTTAAATGCCTTTCAGCATCCTGTCTAAATTCAAGGTCAGCTAAGGCTTTTTTATATTGACCGGAAGCAAGTTCATAAACCAATTTATCATTAAAATCCACCTTGCTATCCTTTTGATTGATACAACGTTCCGCAGATGCTTCATAAGCCTCACCCAAAGCTATCCAGCCCAGTCCGTAAGATTTATCAATGGCTAAGACTTTCCTGGCATAAGAGCGGGCGCTGACAAACCGGCCCAAATCTTTATAGCACCGGCTTATCTCAGCCATGACTTTCTTGTTATCCGGTTGAATTTGCATAATGGACTTAAACTGAGTTATCGCATCATTAGATTTATCCAACCTACTATAAGCATTTCCGACGTATTCCATTGCGGCTATGTCATTAGGGACCAAGGTCAAAAATTCATGGAAGCGCTCAATCGACTTTTCAAATTCTTCAACCTGCTCGAAATATAGTTTCCCCAGGTCAAAACGTACCTGACTATCCTGAGGATCCCGCTCTCTGATTTTTTCTTTTTCAGCAATGAGCGCATCTATATCGCCGCTCCTGCTAATCAAAGCAGTTTTCTTTTGCTGAGCCTCCATATTGTTGGGGTCGATGGCGAGGATTTTGTCATAAGCAGCAATCGCATCTTCATCCTGCTCTAACTTTACATAAAGTGAAGCAAGCTGATTCCAATCATCTACAGACTCGGGCTTTTGCTCCACAACTTTTTTATATCGCTCAACGGCTTCTTCTGTGAGCCCCCGGTTTGACAAGAGATACCCAAGCATCTGATGTAAATAAGTATATTCCGGATATTTTTCAGCACCTAACTCAAAAATAACCTGGGCGCTATCCGGGTCACCGCCATTCAAGTAACTATTGCCCAAATAGCGATAGGTTTTTGCCCCAAATTTATTTATTGTGTCAAGCTTGGCTACGTTCCAAAAATGTTTTTTTGAGCTGTCGTATTGTTTGTTCTTATAATTCTCGAATCCGAAACTCCAACTTTTTAATAACTCAAATTCGTATTTTTTTCTGGCAGCTTCAGCGTCAACTTCGCTGTTATTTTTTCCTTTCTTTTTCTTCCTTTGAGCAAAAGAATCCTCCACTGTGGCAGTAGCCCCCAATACTAAAATCAAAATCAACCCAACACAGTTTATTAATTTATTGGTGATCCAATTTTCTTTTCTCACTTTCAATACCTCCGCGTATTTTGTAATTTCAAGCTTTTATCAAAAAAAAAATGTTTCGAATTAGGAGGAACGTCAACACCTTAAGTGAAAACTTTAAGAAAAAATTGCTTAAAATGCAAGTGAATTGTTACAATTAATTTATCGCCGGCGCAGAAACCACTTTTCACCGACTGTAATGCTGCCGGTGAAACGGATTACATTTTCACGAAACGGGTTCTGTGAGGAGGAGCCTCGTCTGCCTGTCTCCAATGCCAGATCTAGACGGCCCGCACTCCATTTGATTGGCAAGCCTAAACCGATTGTGGCAAAAATTTCGGTTACTTTTTCACCGACTGGCTCCTCTAAGCCCAAAATTTTATAGTAAATACCTGCTCTCACCGCCATTCTACTAAAATATGAATCTCTAAAAGAGCCTCTTCCCGAATACTCTAGTCCGAGTGCAATTCTTTGACTATCGTTATTAAATTGACTGTCATTATTGAAGCCTTCATTACTAACTTCACTCCATTGTTCTTTGTAGTAATCAATCCCGACCAACAGTTTTCGCCCTAGACCAAAGGAGGTACCGACTCCAAACGCCAAAGGTAATTCAATATCACTCGTAGAAACATTTGGAAACTCCGCAACACTCAAGTTAAGTGAGTTGTCTGCATTTAAAGTAACTCCGGGTGTAAGAACGCCGGCTAAACTCCAATTCGACAAAATTTTGAAGATAACTCCCAGTCTGACATTTAACCCGGTAACGCTTTGGCTCAGTTCAGCTTGAGTATCTAAAAAATCGGGCGAAGTAAAATCGACACGCTGAATATTTCTTAGAAGTCCAAAATAAAAAAGTCCGGTTGCACCTAAATAGAGTCTATTAAACGGCCTGATAGATAGGCTGAGGAACCCTGTGCTCAAGCCCCCGTCATATGAAACGGTCTCCAAGCGGGGGTTTCCATCAGATAAAATTTCATCTGTGAATGAAACTTCAATAGAACTATACGGATTGAGCCCTAGTGAAACAGCGACTCTATTCTGTTTAAGAGGTATCACAAATTGCACCCCCGAAACATTGGTATCTGTAATTGAAGCCTCCTGTGAAGAATTTTTTAGATCGGCCACAGAATGCCGAAAGTTACCCGAAATAGTGCTAAGAGGCAAGGCACTCAAACTTGCGGGATTCAAAAAGCTTACAGTTAAGGCATCTGTCAAAGCGAGACCCACACCTCCCATGCCAGTACTCCGGCCGCTAACAAAATAGCTCACAAGTCCGATTCCTTGTGAAGAGTAGAATGACTGTGCCTTGAGGGAATTAAGGTTAGTGCCAAAAATTAGAAGCACTAAGAAAACTATACTTTTACTTTTATTACATAGCATTGATTTTCTCATTTTTTAAGGAATTTTCGGAGAGGTTGTGAAATCAATTTGCAATCTTGCGCTTGCTGCAGAGTCCATTGCAGTAGACCGAAACGCGACCCTGGCTACGTCCAGACCCGGAGTTGCCGATCTGATTAAAAAGCCGTTATTATCAATTCGATTATTAACCCATAATTGAATAAGGCTTCTTATTGGAATTGTAACCGTGGTCATATCTCTGGTAATGAGTGGAATTACAAGAGGATCTACTGAGATAGTGCCAAGCTCAACTGACTCAGGTGACTCAAACGGTGTATCTAAACTAATCATTTGAAGTATGAATGGATCTTCACCTATGATGGAATTATCCCGGTCCAGAGTAAGTATCAAATCAGCTCTATTGATCGTAGCCAGGCTGTCAATATCGGACAAATCAAATTTAACCACGGTTTGTCGGCTGAATACATTATCAACATATAACCGTCCCGCTGGCGGCTCTATCAAACTGCTGAACAAATAGGCGTCAGCAGTAACGGGTATAAATAAAGTATCTTTCTCAGTACCGTCAAGAATCTCAAGGTCTAGCGTTGGTAATGGTTGCGTGAGAGCATCTTTTGAATAGAATTCTTTAATAAAAAGACTTTGACCCAGATCGAAGTTAACGAGAAAGCCAAAGTTCTCCGAAGTAGTGTCTGCCCAGCTCTTCACTAAATCAACACCTTCCGAATTCAAAGAAAATCGAACAGTTTCAATCCTGGTCAAATTGGAATCAAGCGCAGTGCCTGCAACAGACAGGATTTCAGCACTCGCTATTGCGTTGGCATCGAAGGAGTTGGCAAAATTATCCTCTGTTACTTTCCCCTCCTCCCAATCTTCTCTCACCGCATGAATACGCGCCATAAAGGATGATTTGTTTCGGTTATCCCCCAGGAGCTCCCTGGTTCGGATTGAAATAGTAGCATTTGTAATCGTGACTGTGTCGGGTATGTTTTCAAATTTCAGCAAAATATTGGTCTCGATATTCTTAAAAGCGCCAAGGAGCAGCAAGGGTGCATTCCCTGTAGCAACAAGCGTGTCTGAAAAAGTCTCTTCGATTTCCAAAGTGGTTATTAGCGTATGACCAACTACTCCCTTGTCGTTTGGATCGAATCCATCGTCTTTACTAAAACCCTGGATCGATTTATCACTCCCGCAACTCGTTAAGCAGATTAGGTATAGAACAACAATCGGTAGGAAAAAATTTATGCAGCCGCTCTTTTTTTTGCTTAATTTAAATGTCTTAAACCTATTCATAAAACCGCTTTCCATTAATACCTCGAATCAGTTTTCACAAACTATTTTTCCTGATTTCACAACAGCCTTAATTAAATTTACACCAAAATGGTAAGGTATATAACTCAGATTTGGAACATCCCAAATCACCATATCAGCTTTTTTTCCTACTTCCAAAGACCCTAATAAGTTCCCGCAATTTATGGCTAAAGCAGCGTGATATGTGGCTGCGGTGAGCGCTTCTGTGGGTTTGAGCTTTAGCTTTAAACAAGCCAAAGTTAATATCAGGGGCATCGATTCGCTCATACATGTGCCCGGGTTAAAATCCGTTGCTATTGCAATTGGCAGTCCTACCTCATGCATCCTGCTCGCTTGGGCATATTTTTCTTTACCCAGAAAGAAAACAGCGCCTGGTAACAGCACCGGCACAACCTTATGAGTTACCATCTTCTCCCAGTCATCTTCATCTGTGTATTCCAGGTGATCGGCCGAAGTTGCTTCTAATTCTGCAGCCAGGGCAGTGCCGCCATTTCGGGTAAGTTGGTCCGCATGTATTTTTAAATTGAATCCCATGTCTTTGGCAGCGCCTAAAATTTTTCTCGAATCCTCAACCGTGAACACATGAGACTCGCAGAAAATGTCACAAAATTCAGCCAGGTTTCTTTCTTTAACCTCAGGCATCATTTCATTAATGACCAGATCGATATAGCCATCTTTGTTGCCGCGGTACTCATCTGGGATTTCATGTGCTCCCAAGAATGTCGGCACCAGGTCCAGGGGATGTCGCTGGTTTAATTCATTAATAACTTCGAGTGATTTGATTTCATCTTCAATGGTCAGGCCGTAGCCGCTTTTTGCCTCAATTGTTGTGGTGCCGTATTCGAGGAATCTATCCAAACGTGGCAGTACTTTCTCGACCAGCTCTTCTTTGGAAGTGTTGCGAAGACTGCGAACACTCGACCGAATGCCGCCGCCCGCCAAAGCGATCTCTTCGTAACTTTTGCCACTAATGCGCATTTCAAACTCATTTTCCCGCGTCTCTCCAAAAATTGGATGGGTGTGGCTGTCGACGAAACCGGGCGTGACAATTTTCCCGGATGCATCGATTATTTCAACACCTTCCCCTATTTCGACCTGAAAATCAAGCTCCGCAGTCTTACCGACAAAAACAATTTTGCCCTCATAGGCTGCTAAAGCTCCATTTTTTATTGTCTTAAAACCCGCTGGTTTAAAGCCTTCATTTGCAAGTGGGGTGGCAATTTCAGCGCAGTTCTTTATGATGAAGTCAGCTTGCAATCTTCAATTCGCTTGAATTATTATTTCATCATCGGCACGTTAATACCTTTTTCTGTTGCCGTTTTAACCGCCTTTTCATAACCTGCATCAACGTGCCGGGCAACGCCAATTCCCGGATCGTTGGTCAAAACGCGCTCTAAACGCTCGGCAGCGTCTTTGGTGCCGTCGGCAACAATCACCTGTCCCGCGTGAATGGAATTGCCAATGCCAACCCCGCCGCCGTGGTGCACCGAAACCCAAGTCGCCCCGGAAGCGGTATTTAACAGAGCGTTTAAGATCGGCCAATCTGCGATGGCATCCGAGCCGTCCTTCATGCCTTCGGTTTCGCGGTTGGGAGATGCAACCGAACCGCAATCAAGATGATCCCTGCCAATGACGATCGGCGCTTTAATCTCGCCTTTTGCAACCAGTTCGTTAATTGCCAGGCCGAACTTAGCGCGCTCGCCGTAACCGAGCCAGCAAATTCTTGCAGGCAATCCTTGAAATGCAATCCTTTCTCTTGCCATTTTTATCCAGCGGGCAAGCGACTTGTCCTCCGGGAAAAGCTTTAAAACAATTTCATCGGTTTTAAAAATATCTTCTGCATCACCCGAAAGCGCCGCCCATCGGAAGGGGCCTTTACCTTCACAGAAAAGTGGTCTGATATAAGCGGGTACAAATCCCGGGAAATCAAAGGCATTTTTAAGTCCTGCTTTTAACGCCTGACCGCGTATATTATTTCCGTAATCAAATGTCACTGCGCCCATATTTTGCAGCTTCAGCATGGCCTCTACATGAGTCACCATCGAATTGTAGCTTCTTTTAATATACTCCTGCGGATCTGATTCACGCAAACGAAGCGCTTCGTCATAAGGTATTCCGGCCGGCACATAGCCGGTCAATTCATCATGTGCCGAAGTTTGGTCGGTTAACAAATCAGGAATAACCCCACGTTTGACCAGCTCTGGAAGTACCTCTGCGCAGTTGCCCAACAAAGCAACTGAGACGGCCTCTTGTTTTTCTTTTGCATCCTGAACAATTTGTAGTGCCTCAGACAAATTATTCGTTTTTTTATCGCAATAGTGAGTCTGAATCCTGCGCTCGATTCTGTGTACATCGACTTCGACGCCCAGAAAAACAGCGCCGTTCATAGTTGCTGCCAATGGTTGAGCGCCTCCCATTCCGCCTAAGCCACCCGAAACAACCAACTTACCTTTCAAATCCCCCCTGAAATGCTTTTTAGCAGCGGCAGCAAAAGTTTCATAAGTACCCTGCAGGATTCCCTGCGTTCCTATATAAATCCAGCTTCCAGCGGTCATCTGGCCGTACATGATCAGTCCCTTATCTTCCAGGTCACGAAAGTACTCGGAAGTGGCCCAGGCCGGCACCAGGAGTGAATTGGCGATAATGACTCTCGGGGAGTAAGGATGCGTCCTAAAAACCCCAACCGGTTTGCCGGATTGAATGAGCAACGTTTCATCATTCTCGAGATTTTGCAGTGACTTGACAATTTGATGGTAGCAGTCCCAGTTTCGAGCTGCCCGGCCAGTGCCGCCATAAATAATTAAGTTCTCAGGATCTTCGGCAACGTCGGGATCCAAATTGTTCATCAACATTCGCATGGCTGCTTCTTGTGCCCATCCTTTGCAGGTGAGCCCATTGCCTCGTGGCGCTCGGATTGCTTTACTTTTTCTCAAAACACTTTAGTTCGTTTTAAATAAATAAAAAAACCGACTGCTAACCCATCAATCGGCTTTAAATTTCCATAAAGAAAAACATTACTTTACTTGGAAATTACTCTTCAGCTTCAGTCTCTTCTTTCTCAGATGTTTGTTTCTCTTTTTTCTTGGTCTTCCCTTCTTCCTTCGACTTATGCTTTTCCATCAGAACCCCTTCATAACCAACCAGCTCCAAAAGTGCTATTTCCGCACCGTCGCCTTTGCGGCGGCCAAGCCTGATGATCCGTGTGTATCCGCCATCTCGTTCTTTATATGTCGGAGCAATCTCATCGAAAAGATTTTTAACAACTCTCTTGTCGTGAATCGTCTTTAAGACCTGCCTGCGATCAGCCAAAGTTCCACGTTTAGCAAAAGTGATGATGCGATCGACGGTTTTTCTAACGGCTTTTGCTTTAGCTATAGTCGTCTTTACTTGCTTATGCTCAAACAAAGACGTGGCTACATTAGAGTAGAGAGCTTTTCTGTGTGCTGCGGTTCTATTTAATTTAGCGTTTACTTTTTTGTGCCGCATTATCGATATTTCCAGTAATTATTCAGTGTCACCTTTGAGATATTTTTCAGTGTCAAATCCGAAGTGAAGCCCTTTCTCCTCTAAAATCTTGGTTAACTCCTGCAGCGACTTCCTGCCAAAGTTTCTAAACTTGAGCATCTCAGGTTCATCTCTTTTTACCAGATCCCCAATCGTCTTGATATTGGCAGCCATCAAACAATTGTATGAGCGAACGGATAATTCAAGTTCATCGACCGGCATCTTTAAAAGTTTGCGAATTTGCAGAACTTCTTCGTCAACCTCAACGGGTTCTTCTTCTTCAGGCTCAATGTCGAAGTTAATAAAAAGTTGAATATGATCCTTCAAAATCTTTGCCGCATAAGTCAAAGCGTCATCAGGAGTTATGCTGCTATCCGTTTCAACTTCGAGTATCAGCTTTTCGTAATCCGTTCTGTCGCCGACACGGGTATTTTCTACTTTATAAGAGACTTTTTTGATGGGTGTATAAATTGCATCGATTGGAATAGAGCCAATCGGCTGATCCGGTTGTTTGTTCTTCTCAGCCGGCACGTAACCGTGACCGCGAGAGATTCTAAACTCAATGTCAAAATTTGCATCTTTATTTAGAGTAGCTATGTGTCTGCCGGGGTTTAAAATTTCAAACTCCGTGGTTCCATTCTGGATATCACCCGCTATAAAGTCACGCGGTCCCTGCAGATGAACCATAAATTTTTCAGGACGTTTTGTCATTAATTTAAATCTAACTTCTTTCAAATTCAAAATCATTTCTGCAACATCTTCCACTACCCCCGGAATCGTAGAAAGCTCGTGCAGAACGCCATCAACCCGAATCATGGAGATTGCTGCACCTGGCAGGGAAGATAAAAGAATTCTTCGCAAAGAATTCCCGATTGTTACACCGAAACCTCGTTCCAAAGGTTGTAAAACAAACCTACCAAAAACATTCGAATAATTTGCCTCATCAATTTCAATACTTTCAGGCATCTGAAGATTAGGCCAATTCATATTTTTTATATTCTCCACTTATCCTTAAGTTCAACTATTTAGAATACAACTCTACAATCAAAGACTCATTAATTTCTAGTGGAATATCTGCTCTAGCAGGAATATTCATCAGGGTTCCAACCATACCGGCTTTGTCTAACTCTAACCACGGCAGTTGTTTATCTTCACGAATTTTTTTCATCGCGGCATGAATGGTTTCCAGTTTCTTGCTTTTATCCTTGACTTTCACTTCATCTCCCGCCTTCAAACTATAGGAGGGAATATCGACCAGCTTTCCGTTCACCATAAAATGGCGATGACGAACCAACTGGCGGGCAGATTTGCGCGACGGAGCAAAACCTAAACGATAGACAATATTATCGAGGCGCCGTTCCAGCAATTGCAGCAAATTTTCGCTTGTAATTCCTTTTTGTCGTTCTGCACTCTCAAAATAATTTCTGAATTGAGACTCCAAAACACCATAGATTCTGCGAACTTTTTGTTTAGCCCGCAATTGAATCCCATACTCGGACTGCTTAAAACGCCGGCGTGTTCCGTGCTGCCCCGGAGGATAAGCTTTTTTGTCCACCGGGCATTTCGGCGTCATACATTTCGCGCCTTTTAGAAACAGTTTTTCTTCTTCTCTTCTGCAAAGTTTACAAACAGGACCAATATATCTTGCCATTTATTTCTGCACCCTTATAAAAATGATTAAACACGTCTTCTTTTTGGCGGTCGACAGCCGTTGTGAGGAATTGGGGTCACATCCTTAATAGCTGTGATTTCCAATCCTGCAGCCTGCAGGGATCGCACTGCTGATTCTCTACCGGAACCCGGACCTTTTATCAAGACCTCGACGCGCTGAAGTCCCAGCTCCATAGCTTCTTTTGCAGCAGTTTCTGCAGAAAGCTGTGCAGCAAAAGGGGTACTCTTTCGTGACCCTTTAAAACCGATCTTCCCGGCCGATGCCCAGGAAATCACATTTCCGTATTGATCAGTTAGGGTCACAATTGTGTTGTTAAATGTTGCCTTAATATGAGCGACCCCATTGGATTCAACTCTTTCTTTCTTTTTACCTTTTTGTCTTTTTGGCGCTGCCATCTACACGGTTTCCTTTTAATATGAATTTATCACCTTATTTCTTTTTGCCGCCGACGGCAGCTCTTCTCCCTCTGCGAGTCCGGGCATTTGTGTGAGTCCGCTGTCCGCGTGACGGCAGGCTCCGACGGTGCCTCAAGCCACGGTAACACCCAATATCCATAAGCCGCTTGATGTTCATTGTAACTTCGGTTCTCAAAGCACCTTCAACTTTGTAGTCCTTGGTAACGATGTTTCGAATTTTGGTTACGTCTTCAGTAGATAAATCCTTTACCCGGATATCCCCATCTACCTTGGCCTGCCCCAGAATTTTCTGTGCGCTTGATAGGCCGATACCATAAATATATGTCAACCCAATTTCTACTCGTTTATCTTTGGGTAAATCTACTCCAGAAATTCTAGCCAAAACATTCCTCCTCAAACATTCTTAACCCTGCCGCTGCTTATGCCGGGGGTTTTTGCAAATGACAATTACCCGACCTTTTCTGCGAATAATCTTGCAATTGTCACAAATCTTTTTCAACGAAGACCGAACTTTCATTCGTTACCTCATTTGTATCTATATGTAATTCTACCCCTGCTTAAATCGTAAGGCGAAAGCTCTAGAGTTACTTTGTCGCCGGGAAGAATCTTAATAAAATGCATTCTCATTTTGCCTGAAATGTGCGCCAGGACTTTATGGCCATTCTCCAACTCAACCCTGAATGTAGCGTTGGGCAAAGTTTCAGTTATGGTACCGTCTACTTTAATTGGCGCTTCTTTAGCCATCAGTCATAGGGAGTCAAAATTTCAGGTCCATTATTTGAGACGGCTACCGTGTATTCAAAATGCGCTGATGGAGAGCCATCCGCGGTCACAACCGTCCAATTATCGTTTAACGTTTCTACTTCATAATCTCCAAAATTAACCATCGGCTCGATGGCCAAAACCATACCCTCCCTCAACCTTGGTCCCGAATTACGAGAGCCAAAATTTGGAACTTGCGGGTCTTCATGAAGCTTCCTGCCAATACCGTGGCCGACCAATTCTCGCACTATCGAAAAATTCGCACCCTCAACAATAGTTTGAATTCTATGAGAAATATTGGATAACCTGGCGCCACAATTGGCTTCTTTTACACCTTCATCCAAAGATTGTTTGGTTATACTCATCAGGCGCTTTTTTTCTGGTGAAATCTCGCCTACTGCAAAAGTCTTTGCGCTGTCGCCGAAAAAACCTTCACATTCCACTCCAATATCGATGCTGACTATTTCACCGTCCTTAAGTATTTTTTCTCCTGGAATCCCATGAACAACTTCATCTTCTACTGAAATGCATGAACTCGCAGGAAAACCTCTATATCCTTTAAATGCGGGTCTTGCTCCCTTTGACTTTATAAACTTTTCTATTTGTCTATCTAAAAAACCGGTTTCGACGCCAGGCTCAATCAATTTTTCAACCAAATCAAACGCGGCTAAAACTACCCGGCAACTATTCCTAATTAACTCAATTTCCCGCTGACTACGTATATGAATCATTTTGGGTTTTCACATCAAACGCAGAACTAAAAATTACATTCGACGCCTTCCCCTTATTTTGCTGCTTCCTTTCATGAAGCCATCATAATGACGCATCATTAGGTGTGATTCAAGTTGTTGCAAAGTATCCAAAGCCACACCAACAATAATCAAGAGAGATGTGCCTCCGTAAAAAGAAGCAAAGTTAAACGACATATTAGGTACAAATCTGGTAATAATATACGGAAAAACCGCTATTACCGCCAGGCAGATAGAACCCGGAAGTGTAATTCTTGTTAAAATATTGTCGATGAACTCAGCGGTCTTTTTACCGGGTCTCACGCCGGGGATAAATCCGCCGCTTTTTTTCATATTATCAGCTACGTCCACCGGATTGAAAGCGATAGCAGTATAAAAGTAAGTAAAAAAAATAATCATGGTTCCGTAAATAATCCAGTAAACCATTGACTGAAAATCAAAATATCTTGAAACAGTATTCATGAAATCGCTGTTGGGAAAAAACTGCAACACAGTCTGGGGCACGAACATAATCGACTGAGCAAAGATGATTGGCATAACACCCGCCGTATTCACTCTTAGTGGGATATGGGTGCTTTGTCCGCCATATATTTTCCGGCCGACAACCCTCTTAGCATATTGAACCGGAATTTTGCGCGTCCCCTGAGTCAAAGCAACAACCGCAGCGATAGTAACAACCATCAACCCAAACAAAACAACTTCTGCTATTAAGCCGCGATTTCCACTGCTGAGCTGCTGATACTCATCCAGCAGCGCATTCGGAAAGGTAGCAATAATCCCAATAAAAATAATCAAGGAGATACCGTTACCAATGCCACGCTCTGTAATTTGTTCTCCAAGCCACATGATCAAAATCGTCCCGGCGCCCAATGTTATCATAGTTAATAGTCTAAAAGACCAGTCGGGGTCGGGAACAACCGGGATACCGGAACTGGTCTTGATACTTGCCAGAAACACGCTCACGCCATAAGCTTGCATAGTGGATATCAGCACAGTACCGTAGCGCGTGTATTGAGTGATTTTCTTTCGGCCTTCTTCCCCCTCTTTTTGAAGCTTCTGGAAATAAGGTACAACAGCGCCCAGGAGTTGAATTATAATAGACGCCGAAATATATGGCATAATCCCTAAAGCAAAAACAGTCGCACGTTTAAACGCCCCTCCTGCGAATAAATCGTAAAGACTGAGGAGTCCCCGGCCCTGGCTGGCTTCATTGAAAAAAGCCAGGAGAGCCTCGCTGTTTATGCCCGGCACGGGAATGTGACCCCCAATGCGATAAACAATGAGAATCAACAAGGTAAAGATGATTCTCTGCTTTAACTCAGGAATTTTAAAAATACTTTGGAACCCCTGCATCATAATACGACTACTTTCCCTCCGGACTTCTCAATTTTTTCTTTTGCAGAAGCGCTAAAAGCATGCGCAGAAACATCCATCGCTTTTTTTAGATCCCCTTCTCCCAATATTTTTACAGGGATGTTTTTTTTGTTAATCACACCCGAGTCAAAAAGGACTTCAGGAGTAATTGCCTGAGCTTTCTTAACTCTGTCTAAATCTTTTAAATTAACAATTTGAAATTGTTTTTTGAAAATGTTGGTAAAACCGCGCTTAGGAACCCGACGCTGCAAAGGCATCTGACCGCCTTCAAACCACGGCCGAATTTTTGAGCCGGAACGCGATCTTTGACCCTTATGTCCCTTTCCAGCTGTCTTTCCTGAGCCGGAACCCTGTCCCCTGCCAATTCTCTTTTTCTTCTTGACTGAACCCGGGGCATACTTTAACGAACCTAAATCCATCTTTCCCTCGTTTTTCTAAACTGTTTCAACTTTAACAAGATGGCTGACTTTTCTTATCATGCCTTGAATTTGGGGCGTATCATCATGAACCACCGAACGATGCAACTTTCCCAACCCCAAGGCCTCGATAGTCCGCTTTTGTTTAAAATGGCGTCCGATAACACTTTTAAATTGTGTAATCTTGAGCTGCTTCTTTTTTGCCATGTTTTTTTACAACCTATACTGTTACTTTATTAAAAACTTCGTCTATGGTCAACCCCCGCTGACGTGCGACGAAAGAGACTTCCATCAATTCCGATAAAGCTTTCATCGTTGCTTTTACAATGTTGTGAGGATTAGCGGAGCCTATGGACTTAGTTAAAATATCCTGAATTCCTACCGACTCTACGATTGCCCTAATTGCGCCTCCGGCAATAACCCCGGTTCCAGGTGACGCAGGCTTGAGAAAAACCTTGGCCGCTCCAAATTTGCCATTTATGGTATGGGGAATCGTTCCCTTTATAAGTGGCACTCGAACCAAATTTTTCTTAGCATTCTCAGAACCCTTGGATATAGCATCTATCACTTGATTTGCCTTGCCCAAACCAGTCCCGACATGCCCATTACCGTCACCCACAACCACAATGGCATTAAAGCTAAAACGCCGTCCGCCTTTAACAACCTTAGCAACGCGATTAATGTGAATGACACGCTCTTTTAAGTCTACTTCACCAGGATTAATCTTTGCGGCTCTATTATTCAATTAGCTTCTCCAGGTATTAAAATTTTAGTCCATTCTCACGAGCGCCCTCTGCAATCGCCCTAACCCGACCGTGATATAAGTACCCTCCCCGATCAAACACCACTGTTTCAACTTTGAGCGCCTTTGCCTTGTCGGCAATAGCCTTGCCAACCAGCTTAGCAGCATCGACTTTGCCTTTCGCCTTAGAAACCTGGCCATTAAGATCAGGGGTAAGCGTAGAAACTCCGGCCAAAGTTCGATTAGCGACATCATCTATTAGCTGCGCGTAAATATTTCTCGCGCTACGAAAAACAGCCAATCGCGGTCTTTCTTTTGTTCCTGAAACGATTTTATGAATACGCTTCTTTTTACGCAACCTGCGAAAGTTTTTAACTTTATTCTTATCTGACATCGTGGGTCCCTTGAATTTGAAATATCATTTTAGGCCGCCGTCTTTCCGGCTTTTCTGCGTATGTATTCATCGACATACTTGATCCCCTTACCTTTGTAAGGTTCCGGGGGCCGGAAAGACCGAATTTTTGCGGCCACCTGGCCAACCAAGTGCTTATCGATTCCACGCACACTTATATTGGTTGGATCGGCAACCACTACCTCAACACCTTCTGGCGGTAAAAAGACAATTGGATGTGAATATCCAAGCTGTAAGCTTAAACGGCCTTTGCTCATTTCCGCTTTGTAGCCAACGCCTACGATTTCGAGTTTTTTTTCGAAACCCTTTGTCACGCCTTCTACCATATTGTTCAAAAGGCTTCTGTAAAGCCCATGCAACGATTTATAATACTTGCTGTCATTGGGACGGGAAACAGTTAGCTGTCCATCCTTGATATCTAATTTAATATCCTGGTTCACTTCACCTGAAAGGTTCCCCTTTGGTCCGGTCACCTCAACCGTACCCTTGTTAATTTTCACCTCAACCCCCTCGGGAAGACCAATCGGATTTTTCCCAACTCGTGACACTGATTTCTCCTAGCTTCAGATTCTACCAAACATGGCACACAACTTCACCGCCAACATTCAACTTCTTTGCATCGCGATCAGAAACCACCCCCCTTGGAGTGGAGAGAATTGCAATGCCTAGATTATTGTAAACCCGCGGTATTTCCTTACTGCTAACATATCTTCTCAAACCCGGCGTGCTGATTCTCTTAAGACCACGAATCACGCTGTCTCCATTCGTATCGTATTTTAAATAAATACGGATGTATCCGCTTTTTTTGTCATCAATAAGTAAATAATCTTTAATATAGCCATAATCTTTGAGGATCCTTGATAACTCTTTTTTCATATTAGATGCCGGTATATCCACTTTATGATGCCTGGCATTTTTAGCATTTCTTATTCGGGTTAAATAATCCGCTACAGTATCCGTCATACTCATTTTAAAATATCCTCAAATTCTACCAACTCGCCTTTGTAACCCCGGGAATTTTTCCTTCTAAGGCCAACATACGAAAACAAATTCTACACAAACCAAATTTTCGCAGAAATGCGCGCGGCCGCCCACATTTCGAGCACCGATTATATTTTCGTACTTGAAACTTAGGCTCTCTTTTCTGCTTTGCAATTAAAGATTTTTTTGCCAAGAATTTACCCTTCTAATTAACCCTGTGATTCACTTCGTTTTCTAAACGGCATCCCGAAAGCGGCTAAAAGCTCATAAGCCTCTTCATCCCTTTGGGCAGACGTTACAATGGTTATGTCCATTCCGCGAACACGATCGATTTTATCGTAATCGATTTCGGGAAAAATAATTTGCTCTTTGATACCAAGCGTGTAGTTTCCGCGGCCATCAAATGAACGATCAGAAAGCCCCCTGAAATCTCTAACTCTGGGTATGTCGATATTGATCAATCTATCGATGAATTCGTACATTCGCCAGCGCCTCAAAGTAACTTTACAACCGATCTTATTTCCTTCTCTGATTTTAAAATTGGAGATGGCTTTTCTCGCTTTCGTAACCAGAGGCACTTGACCCGAAATTACTTGCAAATCTTCAATCGATTTGTCCAAAAGCTTAGAATCTTGTGTAGCCTCGCCAACACCTAGATTCACAACCACCTTCTCAAATCTTGGAACTTGCATCACATTCTGATAGCTGAATCGTTTCATCAGCTTTGGTACAATATTCTTTTTATATTCAGCAATTAATCTTGGCTCGTATTTCGCCATTTCAACTCAGTTCCTTTTATTGACGCAGGTATCAGGCTGATTCCTGAATCATCTCACTGCAATTTTTACAAACTCTTGCTTTTCTTCGTGAATTCTTTCCCTCTTTCCCCAGAAACTCTCTTTTGATGCGAGTCGGAGTATTGCACTTGGGACAGATGACCATCACATTTGAAACATTGATGGGCGCTTCCTTTTTGACGATACCGCCCTGCGGCATTTTATTTGAAGGGCGCATGTGGCGTTGAATAAAATTAATGCCTTCAACGATTACCCTATTTTGATCAGCAAAAATTTTCAAAACCTTGCCCTTCTTGCCGCGATATTCACCCGACAGCACCAACACTTGATCATTCCGTCTAACGTGCATTAAAATTCTCCACTAATATTTCTACAGAACCTCGGGGGCCAAAGAAACAATTTTCATATACTGCCTGTCTCTAAGTTCACGAGCAACCGGCCCGAAAATTCTCGTACCCCTTGGTTCATTTTGATCATTGATTAAAACCGCGGCATTTTCATCAAACCTGATATAAGAACCATCAGACCTGCGAATCTCTTTTTTGGTTCGCACGATGACCGCTTTACTAACCTCACCTTTTTTAACACCGCTGCCAGGTATTGCGGACTTTACCGAAACTATAATAGAATCACCAACATGTGCATATTTTCTTTTGGTACCACCGGGCACCATAATACACATGACTTTTTTTGCACCCGTATTATCTGCTACAATCAACCTTGTATATTGCTGAACCATCTTCTCCTCACCAATAGGACAATTTATTTGGCTTTTTCGACTACTTCAACGAGACGCCATCTTTTCAACTTGCTTAGGGGCCGGGTCTCTACGATCTTGACCGTGTCGCCAACCCGGCACTGATTTTCTTCATCATGCGCCATAAACTTGGATGTCTTCCTGAAATATTTTCCATATAATGGGTGTCTTACTAAACGTTCGACTGACACCACAATACTCTTGTTCATTTTGCTCGAAACGACGCTACCAACCTTTGATTTTCTGCGACCACGCTTTTCCATATTGATCCAATCTTATTTTGATTTTTCCTCTTTTACCTGCTCTTTACCCGTCACCGATTCCTTCGAGGCTCGTATTCCAAACTCGTACTCATGCAAGACCGTTTTTAACCGAGCGATATCTTTTCGAACCTCGCTCAATCTTTTGGGATTGTCTAACTGATGCATCGCATGCTGAAAGCGAAGGTTGTACAATTCTTCCAATGAATCGGTTAAACGTAATTCGGTTTCGTCCTTGGTCAACTCTTTTATTTCATGCATTTTCATAGTCTATTCACCAAAATCCGCTTGACTTACAAAACGAGTATTAAACGGTAATTTATGAGCCGCCAACCTGAGCGCCTCCCTGGCTACCTCTTCCTGAACACCACTCAATTCAAACAGAACCCTTCCAGGCTTTACCACGGCAACCCAATACTCCGGGGAACCCTTTCCCTTCCCCATTCTGGTTTCGGCAGGCTTCACAGTTACAGGTTTATCGGGAAAAATTCGAATCCAAACTTTGCCGCCTCTCTTAATATGACGAGTCATTGCAACACGTGCAGCTTCGATTTGCCGAGATGTAACCCACGCAGGCGCCATTGACTTTAAGCCATACTGGCCGAAAGAAACCTTCGAACCCCGAACAGCCTTGCCCTTCATCCGGCCGCGTTGCTGCTTGCGAAACTTTACCCGTTTTGGCATTAACATAAATTCGTCTCCCTAACTGCCTATCACTTCGCCTTTACAAATCCAAACCTTCACGCCGATCGCGCCGTGAGGGGTTCTGGCCGTTAAGCTGGCGTAATCAATATCAGCGCGCAATGTATGAAGAGGAATGCGACCATCTCTGGCGTTTTCACGCCGCGCCATTTCAGCGCCGCCCAGTCTGCCGGCGCATGCGATTCTTACCCCTTCAGCACCCATACGCATAGTGCTCATGACAGCCTTCTTCATTGCTCTCTTAAAAGGAATCTTCGCCTCCAATTGCCGAGCAACGTTTTCAGCCACCAAATAGGCATCCAATTCTGGTTTTTTAATTTCATTGATATTTAATTGAACATCCTTTTTTGTAAGACGTTGTAATTCTTCTTTTAGCTTATCAACCTCAGAACCCTTTCTGCCGATCACAATCCCCGGTCTCGCTGTATGAATTGACAGAGTAATTACTTGCGGTGTTCGATCGATGCTAATTCTTGAAATGCCGGCGTTTTGTAGCCGACTGCGGATATATTTGCGAAGCATCAAATCTTCTTCAAGCTTCGCCGCAAACCCACGCTCATCGAACCAATTGGATTCCCAATCTCGAATGATTCCCAAACGTATTCCAACCGGGTGAGTTTTTTGTCCCAAGTTACCTCCGCTCTTTATTTTTCCGATGGATTGTCTACTGCCGAAACCACAATCGTGATGTGGCACGTGGGGCGCTTTATACGCATGGCACGCCCCATGGAAGCTGCCCTGAATCTCTTAAATGAAAACCCCTGGTCAACATACGCCTCCTTAACCAGTAAATTTTCCGGGGCAACCTTGGAGGCATCTTCATTATTTAACATATTGGCAACGGCAGATCTTAGGGTTTTCTCAATCGGTTGTGCCGCAGCTTTATGAGTGAAATGCAAAACGTTCAAAGCCTTATCCACCCCCACGCCACGAATCAAATCAATCACTCGTCTCGCTTTTTGAGGAGACATTCTTACATATTTTGCAACTGCGCGTGCTTCCATACTTAATCCTATCTAATCCTCGATGACTTTTCTGCAGATTTACCGCCATGCCCTCTAAAAGTGCGAGTCGGCGAAAACTCACCGAGCTTATGACCCACCATATTTTCAGAAATAAATACCGGTATAAACTTGTTGCCGTTATGAATCGCTATGGTGTGCCCTACAAATTCCGGCGTGATCGTTGAGCGCCTGGCCCAAGTCTTAATCACTCTTTTCTGACTTGATTTATTCATAAGCTGAATACGCTTTTCAAGTTTCTCGTCAATATAAGGGCCCTTTTTTACTGAACGCGGCATATTTTTTACCTATTTTTTCTTTCGTTTTGTAACAATATAGTCGTCAGATTTCTTTTTGTGACGAGTCTTTCCACCCTTCGCAGGTTTCCCCCACGGCGAACATGGATGCCGGCCACCCGAGCTTTTTCCTTCACCACCACCCATTGGGTGATCAACCGGGTTCATAACGACACCCCGGACATGAGGTCTCCTCCCCAACCATCGGGACCTACCCGCTTTACCAATCGAAACATTTTCATGATCAACGTTACCAACTTGACCAATCGTCGCCCGGCACTCCTGCCTAACCATTCTAACTTCACCGGAAGGTAGTTTTAGCTGAGCATATGCGCTCTCTTTTGCAACCAACTGGGCATAGGTTCCTGCCCCACGAGCCATCTGGCCGCCTTTTCCGGCAACCAGTTCAATATTATGAACGAGAGTTCCCAGAGGTATATTTTTCAAAGAGAGAGAATTGCCGACTCGAATCTCAGCCTTTTCTCCGGACATCAACTCGTCACCAACCTTCAAACCCAAAGAGGCTATAATATAACGTTTTTCACCGTCCCGATAGTTTAGAAGTGCAATATTTGAAGATCTATTTGGATCATACTCAATCGAAGCAACCACGGCAGGTATACCATCTTTTGTTCGCTTGAAATCAATGATTCTATATGCCCGTCTATGCCCGCCACCACGAAACCTCAATGTCACGTGCCCGTGATTATTACGGCCACCTGTTTTACGAAGAGGCCGCAAAAGAGATTTCTCAGGCTTACTTTGAGTAATCTCCTCAAAATCGAGAACCGAACGCTGTCTAAGTCCAGGTGTTGTTGGTTTATAAGTTTTAATTCCCATTTTTGACTAATCCTTACTGCTCCTGAAATAAATCTATCGTATAGCCTTCCTTCAAAGTGACTACGGCTTTTTTCCAATCGGAACGCTTGCCACGAGTCAGCCCCCGGCGAGTGTTCATTCGCTTCATCTTACCCTTCACGTTCACGGTATGAACTTTGTCAACCAGGACACCGAACTTGCCTTCGATCGCTTTCTTTATTTCTATTTTGTTTGCTTGAGGAGCTACTTGAAAACCGTATTTCTGAGCCTCCTCTTGCATTTGAAGCATCTTTTCGGTTAGAACAGGTTTAATCAAAATTGCGTCGAGGGATTTCATTCTTTGACCGCTCCCGCCAGTTTATCCACTGCACTTTGCTGAATAAGAACTGTATCACATTTCAACAAATCATAAGTAGACTCGGTTCTTGCAACCCTGATTTCCAATTTGGGAATATTCTTGCCAGCCCTTAAAATGTCTGCATCATAATCAGATAAAAGCAATAGGGTTTTTTGGTTATCCAAACCCAGAGACTTAAGAATTGAGAAGACTTCTTTGGTTTTGGAAAGTTCCAACTTAAAATCTTCGATTATCTTAATTTTATCATTTTTTGCTTTGTCTGAAAAAGCGGATTTCCGAGCAAGCAATTTTACTCTCCTGGGAAGCCTCATATTATAATCACGAGGCTGGGGTCCAAAAACCCGGCCCCCGCCAACCCACAACGGAGAACGAATCGTCCCCGCTCTCGCTGCACCTCGTCCTTTCTGTTTGAAAGGCTTCCTCCCACCGCCACTCACCATGCTCCGGGTCTTCGTCGAAGCTGTACCCTGTCTGGCATTTGCGTTTTGAGCCTTGATGGTTAGATAAACGGCATTCTCATTCGGGTCAATATTAAAAACATCATCAGGAAGCTTTACCTTAGCTCCCGAATAACCACCATTCTTCTTTAAGACTTCCAATTCCATATCCAACTCACTTCCTAATTAGCACCAAGCCGCTATTGGGGCCGGGCACAGGACCCTTAATCATAAGAATATTTTTCTCAGGCTCAATCTTAATAATCTTTTTGTTTTTTAAAGTCACTTTACGATGTCCCATTCGTCCAGCCATCCGCATCCCCTTAAAAACACGAGCCGGATATGCCGATTGGCCAATAGAACCCGGCGCTCGAAGGCGATCACTTTGCCCGTGGGTTTTTGGCCCGCCCTTGAATCCATGCCTCTTTACAACGCCTTGAAAACCCTTGCCTTTCGAAAACCCGGTAACGCTCACACCTTGCCCTTCCTCGAAAATCTCAACCGTAACGTTATCCCCTAACTTCAATTTCTCAGCATCAACAAAACCCTTGAGTTCTTTTACTATCTTTTTAGGCTTAACCCCCGCTTTAGCAAAATGCTGCATCTCTGGCTTTGAAGTATTCTTTTCTTTCTTGTCAAGAAAGCTAATTTGAATTGAATCATATCCATCAGTTTTTTCGGTTTTTATTTGGGTCACCGAACACGGCCCAGCCACAATAATAGTAACAGGAACCGATTTGCCGGCATCATCAAACACCCTCGTCATGCCAATTTTTCTACCGATTATTCCAGACATGCTTACTCAATATCCTTAACTTTCGTCAAACCTTAATCTCAACATCAACGCCTGCGGGAAGCTCTAATTTCATTAAAGCATCAACTGTCTTTGGCGTAGAATTTAAAATATCTATCAAACGCTTATGAATACGAGTTTCAAATTGTTCTCTAGATTTTTTATCAACGTGAGGCGAACGGAGCACCGTATAAAGGGAACGCTTTATGGGCAAAGGCACAGGACCCGAGATCGCAGCTCCCGTAGCCTTCGCGGTCTTGATTATCTTATCCGTAGATTTATCGATCAATCGATGATCGTAGGCTTTTAACTTTATCCTGATTTTCTGGCCAACCACTTAAATTCGCTCCCTTTTATTGTCGCTCACTTATTATTCAATAATGTTGCCAACAACTCCGGCACCTACTGTTCGACCGCCTTCACGAATCGCAAAGCGGAGTCCCTGCTCCATAGCAATCGGTGAAATCAACTCAACTTCCATGTTCACATTGTCACCGGGCATAACCATTTCCACGCCCTCATCTAATTTAAGAATACCGGTAACATCGGTGGTCCTGAAATAGAATTGCGGACGATAGCCGTTAAAAAATGGCGTATGCCGGCCACCCTCCTCTTTCTTTAGAACGTAGACTTCCCCCTTAAACTTAGTGTGCGGAGTAATAGAACCCGGTGCAGCGACAACCATGCCTCTATCAAGCTGCTCTTTATCGACACCCCGAAGCAGCAAACCAACATTATCGCCAGCCTCGCCATAATCCAACAATTTGCGAAACATTTCAACACCTGTTACTACGCTCTTCATTGTAGCGCCAAGGCCAATAATTTCAACGTTATCGCCGGTCTTAATTTTACCCCGGTCAATCCTACCAGTGCCAACCGTACCACGGCCAGTAATACTAAAAACATCCTCTACCGGCATAAGGAAAGGTTTATCAACCTCACGAGTCGGGGTTGGAATATAATCATCAACAGCCTGCATTAGCTCTATAATGGCTTTGGTTTTTTCTTCATCATCAGGACTCGTCAATGCCTCAAGAGCGCTTCCTTTGATAATCGGAATATCGTCGCCGGGAAATTCATACATGCTAAGCAATTCGCGTAATTCAAGCTCTACCAATTCAAGCAATTCCGGGTCATCCACCTGGTCAACTTTATTTAAAAAGACAACAATGTATGGAACGCCAACCTGACGCGCAAGCAAAATATGCTCACGGGTTTGCGGCATCGGACCGTCTGCAGCACTAACCACAAGAATCGCTCCATCCATTTGA
This sequence comes from candidate division KSB1 bacterium, assembly GCA_022562085.1. NCBI lineage: Bacteria > Pseudomonadati > Candidatus Zhuqueibacterota bacterium. The sequence continues at coordinate 25,757 of JADFPY010000022.1, forward strand.
GCCGCACCGGTAATCATATTTTTTACATAGTCCGCATGACCGGGACAGTCGACATGAGCATAGTGACGACCTTCCGTTTCATACTCAACGTGCGCGGTTGCAATCGTTATCCCTCGAGCCTTCTCTTCAGGAGCATTGTCTATTGAGTCAAACGGCGTATAGTCCGCCAAACCCTTTTTATTCAAAACCAAAGTGATCGCAGATGTCAACGTCGTTTTACCATGATCAACATGTCCAATAGTACCCACATTAATGTGTGGTTTAGTTCGTTCAAATTTCTGCTTGGCCATGATCTTACCTCCAGATTTGTCTAATTCGCACTACTCGATAAAACTTAAACTTCAGATTTAATTTTACAAGACTCTATAGTTAAGCTGCATTTACGCTTTCTACAACTTTCTCAGAAACCGCCTTAGGCGCAACATCATACTTCGCAAACTGCAGCGTAAAAATAGCTCTACCCTGTGTCAATGACCGCAAACTGGTTGCATAGCCGAACATCTCGCTCAAAGGTGCAGAGGCTGATATAACCTGCGCATCTTTCCTCGGAAAGATGCCGCGAATCTTACCGCGCCGGCCATTCAAATCCCCCATCACTTCGCCCATGTATTCTTCAGGCACAACAACCTCAACATCCATAATCGGCTCCATCAAAACCGGGCCAGCCTTGGAAACAGCATTTTTCAAAGCCATGGAACCGGCAACCTTGAATGCCATTTCAGAAGAATCTACATCATGATAGGAGCCATCCAACAACGTTGCCCTTACATCCACCAGAGGATAGCCTGCGATAATACCATTCGTGAGCGCCTCCTTAATACCCTGCCCAACAGAACGTATATACTCTCTCGGAATAGTGCCACCAACAATTTTATCAACAAATTCAAACCCAACACCTGGCTCCGCAGGCTCAACTTCAATAACAACGTGCCCATACTGACCCCTGCCACCACTCTGACGAATAAACTTGCCCTCCGCTTGAATTTTTTTGGTTATAGCTTCCTTGTATGCTACCTGAGGCCTGCCAACATTTGCCCCGACCTTGAACTCGCGCAACAAACGATCAACCAATATCTCAAGGTGCAATTCACCCATCCCATAAATCACGGTCTGGCTGGTCTCTTCATCGGTTTTTATTTTAAAGGTCGGATCCTCTTCAGCCAATTTACCCAAAGATATTCCGAGCTTCTCCTGATCGGCCTTCGTTTTCGGCTCAATCGCAACGGCGATAACGGGCTCCGGAAAGTTCATAGACTCCAGGACAATCGGACTACCTTCAACAGCAAGCGTATCACCGGTTTTAGTATATTTAAACCCAACCGCAGCAACAATACCCCCGGTCCGCACCTCTTTAATATCCTCTCTCTTATCTGCGCTCATCAACAGAATCCGCCCCAGTCGCTCCCGTTTCTTCGCGGTTACGTTGTAAACATACGATCCCGCCTGGATGGTACCCGAATAAACCCGAAAATAGGTAAGCCTGCCAACATGGGGATCAGTCATAATTTTAAAGGCAAGAGCGGAGAAAGGGTCATCATTGGCGGGTTTTCTGGAAATCTTTTTTTTGGTTTTCGGGTGATAGCCGAAAATCTCAGAAATATCCACGGGCGAAGGCAAATAGCTCAGAACAGCATCCAACAACCTCTGAACACCTTTGTTCTTAAAGGCAGAGCCCAACAAGACCGGAGTAATACTACAGTCAATAGTTGCCTTTCGGATAGCCCGCATAATATCTTTTTCTTCGATTTCATGACCTTCCAAGTATTTTTCTAAAAGCGTGTCATCATATTCGGAAACCGATTCCAGCAGAATAGTTCTGTACTCAGCCGCCTTTTCTTCCAAATCGTGTGGAATATCCATTTCTTCCCAGGAGGAACCCAAACTGGCATCATCATACACAACCGCCTTCATCCGAATCAAGTCAATCAACCCGACAAACATGTCTCCTTCGCCAATCGGGACTTGAATTGGGACGACATTAGCACCCAGTCTATCTTTAATCATCTCCATCGCGCCATAAAAATTAGCGCCAACACGATCCATCTTATTAACAAAAATAACCCTCGGAACCTGATATTTATCAGCTTGACGCCAAACTGTTTCAGATTGAGGCTCAACGCCGCCAACGGCGCAAAACAGTGCAATCGCACCGTCCAAAACCCGTAGCGACCTTTCTACCTCTACAGTAAAATCGACGTGTCCGGGCGTATCGATAATGTTAATACGATGGTCTTTCCACAGGCAAGAAACTGCAGCGGATGTAATTGTAATTCCACGCTCTCTTTCCTGCTCCATCCAATCCATCGTTGCAGCACCATCATGAACTTCACCCATGCGGTGAATTTTGCCTGTGTAAAACAGAATACGCTCAGTTGTGGTAGTCTTACCCGCATCAATGTGGGCCATAATACCAATATTACGAATCTTATCCAGCGAAACTTCTTTTGACATAACAACAAACTCCCGATTAACTAAAATAAAACCAAGCGTAACCATTGAATCCGTTCCACAATTACATGAAAAAGGGAAGTGCAAATATAAAATTTGCTTCCCTTAAAACTAATAATTTTAAAAACTTAACGTAATTTTTTTGTATTTATTCCTTTCCTACCACCGAAAGTGGGCAAAAGCTTTATTAGCCTCGGCCATCTTGTGGGTATCTTCCCTTTTTTTCATTGAATTCCCCTCCTTATTCGAAGCGGCTATCAATTCATCTGCCAGCTTTTCAGCCATCGACTTTCCCGGTCGCGTTTTCGCAAATCCAATAATCCACCTCAACGCCAACGCTTGCTTGCGATTCAAACGAACCTCAACCGGTATTTGATAGGTTGCACCACCAACCCTGCGAGAACGAACCTCAAGAATCGGCTTGACATTTTCAATAGCCTTTTCAAAAACCTCTAGGCCGCTTTTCTTCGTTTTACTTTC
>JADFPY010000023.1 GCA_022562085.1 candidate division KSB1 bacterium
GGATGCATCCCATGACTCGAATTGGCGTAGACGTGGTTTGAAGTGAAGGTATTGCCATCCGGACCAGAAAGCAAGTGCACCCCTTTGTTTGCGTGCCGATAGACTAGATTAGACGTAAAACTGTTGGAATCCGCCCCATCGAGATCAATCCCCCGATAACCGTTGCGCACCGTGGAGCTTGAGATCTCGCCCCGGACATTTAAGCCATCGAAGGTGATGCCGAATTGGCCGTTCTGACTCCATCCCAGATGGGCGAACTCGCCGTAGACCAGGCTGAAGCTGGTCGTGTTCCGAGCGAGGTTTTGGATATAGGCTGTGTTGCCGCTGGCGCTGGTATCGGTGCCGGCATTGGGGGGTATGTGACCTTGGCAACGGGTTTGTCCGAACACAGCAACGGGGGAGCCCTGGGAGACTTCTGTTATGATGAGAAGGGTGTTCCCTCCCTGAATTGCACACTGTGGGGGGCAGCAATCGGCGGCAGCGCGGGTGCCCTTCTAGGTGGGTCTAAGGCCATCCTGGAAAGCGAGTCGCCCTCAGCGGTAGAACGGAGTTTCGCAGTAGGCATGCTAGGGTTAGTCCTGGGTGCCGGGGTTGGTGTAGCGGCCGGGGTAGCAGCCGAAATTGCAGCGGACGAAGCAGTCGAAGCAGGGGAGGAACCGAACTTTTGCATTGATAACGATTGCACCCTGCTCATGGCTAAGATCTTCGGCGGTCTCGGCACGGTTGCTGGCGTTGTGTTGGGTGCAATAAGTGCAAAAGGTGCAAAGGAGGGCGATGCAAGAAACAGGCGATTCGATGTAGGTTTTTACCCACAGCGCAACAGCGGGTTTGCGATGAGGGCTTTGGTCAGGTTTTAGCGATGTGACTCATGACCCAATCAGCCAGAATGTCCTGTCAGAAACCTTAGTTACTAAGGATTTTCAATGTTATCGATGCCTGAAATGATGGATGGCACCACGAGTTAAGTCAAAAAGAATCAAAGGAAACTTGAGATGAAAAAATCTAATATTTTGACCGGTGTGCTTATTCTTCTTTTAGTTGAAAACGTAGCCGCACAAGACCTACCGGATCCATCTTTCACTTTAGCAAAAAAATCAATTTTGAGCGCTTCCTTTCAGTATCAAAATTTACCCGATCGCTGGGACATCAACTACTACGGACTAAATTTAGAGATCTTTTTAAACGAACATATAAGTTACTCCGGATCCCTGGTTTTTGGAAAGGGCTCAGATAACCTCTATTATGGGCATTTTCCGCTAGCCGGTGCGGTGCTTTTGCTTCCCGCAGTTCTTGCAATGGCAGGGATTGAAACGATGTTTCCGGGGTTTTTTGAAAATGTGGACACTGCCGGAGACTGGGCTAAGGCAGGCCTTAAGATTCTATTACTTGAGAATCTAAATTATAACGTTCGCATCGGCAACAAATTTATGATTGTACCCTATTTGAAGTTGCTCGGGGCCGAGGGTGAAGTACGTGAAGCAGGAAAAGGTTCGGAGACCTCTGATGTAGTCATTCTAACTACAGGGGCTGGCATCAATTTGAGATTTTTTTTAACCGGGCGTCTTACCTTGAACCCAAATCTCAATTTTAAACGCTTTTTCACCTGGGGTAGAGCTTCGTTTGGGGATGGCAATTATAGTGGATATACATTTGGCATTAATTTAGGTTATGTGTTCTAAAAATAATCACCATTTAACAGGAGGTTGTCATGAAAAAGTTAAACTTAAGTTGTTTGAGACTCTTAAGCTTGCTGACTATTCTGGGCTTAACGGTCAATGCATTTGGTCAGTCTGAACAGGTCTGGACGCACACTGTTCAAGGAAATATCAAATGGCTACAGCTTGCTCCAACTGGTCATTTGATTGTTAGCACTAAGGAAAGTCTCGTTGGCGTCGATCCGGAAAACGGTGAAATTCTCTGGACCAGGAAGGATTTAAAAGGGCTGAAAGAGCGGCCCATAGAATACCATGATAGCTGGCTGGGAGAGTTTATTCCGTTCACTCCTTACGTGGTGGTTCGGAAACATAGCGAAGCTGGCAAGCTCTTCAAACATGAGACTGCGCCCACCTACATAAGCGTCATGAATGCTGTAACCGGCGAAGACATTTTGACCACGGAAACGATGGGTTTAAAAGCTCACTATGGCTATTTATTGCTACCAGAAATTGGCAGCATGTTGATTTACGCAAAAGATAAGGACAAGAAAAAGAAGGTGCTTGCCATACAACTACAAACCGGCAAAGTTTTGTGGGAAAACAAAGATTCTTTCAAATTCGAGGCAGAAAAGGAGGATATTTCTGGCATTCAACCGCCCCTGTTTGATACTGAAGAAAGCATGATCACCTTTATGACCAAAAAAGGAATACGCAAGTTCAGTTCCAAAACCGGTGAATTAATTTGGGAAACAAATATAAAGGCAAAACATGCGCCCTATTTAACCTACGGTTATGCAGCAATGCTCTTAAATGAAAAAGACAAAGTTATCTATGCTGCCAGCGACAAGACCGTCTATGCTGTCCGCACGGAAGATGGTAGTCTCCTGTGGGAAAAAGCGCCCAAGTTAAAAGGCCGGGTTTCATGGATGCGACTAACTCCGCAGGGTCTGCTGGTAAGGGGGGGTTCCAAGAAGTCATTTATTCAGCTACTCGATCTTGCAACCGGACAACCCATATGGGAAAAGCGCTTCACCTTCAAAGTTAAAGAGAACGATCGGGGTCAGATGTCGCTAACTCCGCAAGGGCTGGTGATAAAGGGAGAATCTTTTATCAATCTAATCGACCTTGCCACGGGAAAGCCGGTGTGGAAAAAGAAGTTCAAGAAACTGAAGGATGACGCGACTAACTTCGTCGTCAAAGATGATAAAGTCGTGGTGTATTCAGACAAAAAGCTCTATGCCATCAACCTTTCCGATGGGAAATATACTGAAATAGCCAAAAAATTGAAATTTGAGGGGAAGGAAACGCCGGGTGTACTGACCCTCAGGGATGATGGATATTTTTTACGGTCGAGCAATAACCTCATGCTCGTCTCGTTTAGCGGAGAGAAGGTTTTCCACACCTATCATAAAGCGCCGGGACTTAGTTTCGCAGAAAGAATGGTGGGTTCGATCGCTCGAAAAGCGGTGGGAGTGGCAGCAGGACAGCTTGGAGGCTGGGAGGTTGACAGGGAAGGCGCGCACGAGCAACTTGGCCATTGGGCACCAGTTTTATATATGGGTGACGAAGGTTTTTGGTACGAAAAACGTTTTAAGGCCACAGAGAATCGGGACACCTATACTTATATACTGACAAAAATAAAAACGGAGAGCGAAAAAGGATTCGGCTTCGTACGGGTCAACAAAATCAACGGCAAGACAGAGGGTCACATCATTTTGGGAACCAAAACACCTGTTCATCAAATAGACGAAATCGAATCGTGGCTCTTTTTTAAATCAGACAAACAGGAGATCGTCTGCTATAAGTTTTAGTAACAAGTAAGCCTTTTCAGATAGTTCATTTATTAGATCTGTGATTGTCATCTTAAGTACTTCAAGCCAAGGGTTAAAAAGCTAACGAGACTTGTTGTGGGGATGGCGAGCGCCTTTTGCAAGAATTGCGTTCTTCCCAACGCTTTCAATATAATGAAGAAATCTGTTTTTATCTTGACGGAACATGGGAATAAAATCTCTGAGAACGTTTATCTCAATATAAATAGCACATATTTAGAAAAAAATCAAGTGGAGAATTGATATCAAAAAAGAAATCTACACCTTCCCGAATACTCTGAGCTTGAAGATCGTATAAGTCCACGGAAGCGTATGACCGTGGCAAAAAATTTGATTCCTACCGGCTGCTTCCTTCCTTAAGGGAGTATGTTTTGATAAATCAGCACGAGATGCATGTCGAGCATTTCTACAAAAATGAAAAAGGTCAGTGGATGTTCAAGGATTACAGAGATCAGGAAATATTGAATTTATTTTCCATGGACAGCAGCATGGCAATAGCTGACTTTTATCAAAACGTCGATTTTAAGGAAAAGGAGTGACCTTCACCAAGCATGCGTGAATTAAGTTAACTTACTCTTTCTTCCCACCCTTCACCTTCTTCAGCCGCTGATTCGTCTTTGCCAATTGCACAAGCAGAGACTCTAACTGGCTGGTATACTCCTGCAGAGAAAGTTGATCTTTCTTCGCCTTTAAATCTTCGATTGCTTGTCCCAAACCCAATTTTTCCAACCTCAAACTGTCAGCGGGAGACTGCGTACCGGATTTTAGGCGCTGCAAACTCGTTTGAAATTCAGATGACAATCCGGCCAAATAAACCCGGCTTGCCCACTTGCCGTCTTCGGCGTCTTCGAAATCCTGGCTGCCTTTACCGTCGCCATTGTCATCGAGAAGCGGATGCTCGGCGCGCAGCCGGCGCTGATCTTCGTACCATTTGTCCTGGCTGGTTTTAGCAAATTTAAAGGCCTCCAAAATACTCACGCGATTGTCTTTATTTAGATCCGCCTGGTTGTCATCGAAAGCATCTAAAAAGAAATTTGCAAAACTGGTTTCGAAATATTCGCGGCCGCTTTTGGTCGCTGTGATAATGACCCTTTCTTTGCCGCTCAACTTTTTGATAAAGGGACCGCTGGCGCTGCTGGTATTCACCAGAATGATTTTGTTCGTTGGGAGTTTAGCCAATAATTGCGCGTAATCGATGGCCTTTAAATCAGGGCCGAGCAGATTGAATTTGCTCCAGGTGCCGTCAAAGGTACCATGGCCAACCATAAAGATAAAAAGCTGGTCTTCCTGTTTCATCTTGACTGCCAGCCGGTTCATAACATCGCGAACGTTTTCGGCAGTGCATTTGGCCTTGATTTTCAGAGAATCGTAAGCAAGGTCTTCAAACAAATAAAAAACATTTTCAGATTTATAGTCCAATTCGTTCACCAGCAAGTCATACATGCGGTTGGTCTGGTCGAAGTATTCTTCAGTGAACTCTTTCTGACCGCCGATACCGCCGATGATGACTGCGTATCTATCGCCGAAGTTTATAGAAGATTGAGGATAGAGGATTGAGAATTGACTTAAAAAATTTGAAGCAAAAAGAAAAAATACGAAAATGTAAACAATCTTGTCATTCCGACCCCTTCGACTTCGCTCAGGACAGGCTTCGGGAGGAATCTGTGAGTACGTAAAACGACCAGATTTCTCACGTCGCTTCGCTCGTTCGAAATGACAATACAGTTTAGGTTTTTTCATTAGACAATAATCAATTATCGATAAACAATCAAGAAAGGCCTTTGCTGCGGCGCAAATACCACTCAACAGACAAAATCAGAATCAGCAGCAGGAACAAGAGCGGCATGTCCCACAAATCGTATTCGACCAATTTGGAATAAGTGCCCTGCATGACCGAAATCTGATCCGGCAGGCTCTCGGCCTCATCCTGGTGATAATATTTGCCGCCGCTGATTTCGGCGATTCTTTTCAGAAGCGGGGCTTGCAGCTGCGCATTTGAAAACTCCGTCGTCGATTCTTCAACAAAAAACGCAGCCTCTGTTTTCCCTAAAAACGACCCGTTTGATGAACGCGCGGTAATTTCAACTAAATACAACCCTTGTTCGTCCGGGTGATAAGCGCCGATATACTCGACTTTGCCATTAGATGACCAATTAAAAGGGACATCGATTATCTTTCCGGACGGAGTGGTAATTCGAGCTTTAATGGTGGCGTCTTCGATTGTTGAGAAAGTGCTGTCTCTCACATCAACTTTCAAAGTTACTTCGTCATTCGGAACGTAGGTCTCCTTGTCCAAATGGCATTCAATTGGTTCCGGAGAGGCAAGCGCCAACCAACGTAGAATCTGACGCCAAAAACGCTCGTGACTCATATCTTCGTGCGACAACCCCATTTGCCAGAGCCATGAGCTGGAGGTCGCAAACACCATGGATCGGCCCCGGCCAAAACGTTGTTGAGCTAAAATAACTTTGGGATCCCCGGCCTCACTCAGTGGATGGACCGCCAGAATCGTGGCACCCGGCTTGGCCCTGCCCAGCGGGTTATAGCCTTCTAAATCCGGCAAGGCGTCCCACAAATTACGACTTTCGCTTTCTGTTGATGCAAGCTGCAAAATAGGATTTCGATATCCTTCCGGGGTAAGCAAGAGTTTAAATTTATCTCGAAACGTGCCAGGAAATTGCTGCACCGCGCTATTTCTGTAAGGCAATTCAACCGGCAGCATTTTTTCGACCGGAGTTCCGTAGTAATTGCCCTGGCCAAAAGTCTGGCTGCCGCCAAGCATTAAAAATCCGCCGCCGCGCTGGGAGACGAATTCTAATGTATTCTCCAATTCTTTTGAGCTGAAAAAATCAGCTTCGATGCTGCCAAAAATGATCGCGTCGTATTCGAAAAGCTCCCTCTTATTTTTTGGATAGCCGTCTCTCAGCTCGCTTTGATCCTTAATCCCCTGGCGGTAAAACTTCTCCTGGCTGGTTCGCAAAAGTGAAACAAGCTCCAAACTTGGATCGCCGTCAATGGCACGACGAAGATACTTAAACTCGGCGCGCGGATAGCCATCAATGTAAAGCACGCGGGCGCGTTTGCTGCGATTATCGATCAAGAAACTCTTGCTGTTGTTTTCTTTTATGGACTCATTTTCTTGCGCAACCACGTTCAAGCTATATCTGACAAACCCGCTTTTTTGAGGAGAAAATTTTAGCGAAGTTCGAGTCGCAGCACCCTCTAAATTTACGGTTTGTTTTTTTACAATCCGGCCTTCTTCTCTTAATTCCAATTCGACTTTTTTCTTTTCAAGGCTTTTGTTCTTGATGAGCGCCGAAAGTTCAATGACCGAATTTTCAATAACCGAGTGGTTGACAGCCACTTTTGACAACTCAATATCCTCGGAACGCTCACTGCCCACCCCAACGACAAAAACCGGTAAATTTTTGTTTTTCATCACGGCGGCATATTCAAGCGGGTCGTCATCGCCATTGTTGACGCCGTCTGTAAACAGCACAACGCCGGAGACCGCACTCTGTTTTGCCACGTCCGCCGCAAAAGCCAAACTCCGCGCCAAATTCGTTGCGACACCTTGAGCGGCTAATTGTTGAGTTTCTTTCAGGTGTTCGACATCCGAAGAAAATTTATACATTTGAATTTTAAAATTCTGCTTCAGTCTGTCGGTAAGCCCGGGGGCCTCCTCACTTCCCAACAATGTTTTGGTAAAATCTAATCGGGACAAGTCATCTTCAGCATCCTGAATGGACATGCTTTTGGAATCATCAACTAGCAGGATCAAAGAACTTTTGCGCGGGACAACCGATGATACGGTAACCACTGGTTCCAGTAAGATGATCAAAAGCAGCGTAATAACCACGAACTTTAAACCGATCAAAACAGTTTTGAACTTCCGGTTCAACTGCAAGGTGGTTTTTCTGTAAATCAGCCAAAGAGCCACAGCAAATAAAATCACAATCCCCAAAAGGGCTATAATAGAAGGAAGTAATTTAAAAGTGATTTCGCCTTCTGAAAAAACTACCGGGTTGTATTTTAGTAGAAATTCGAGCATCTCTAAAGTCTTATTTACTATTTCTAAATGTCAATGTCTTTAAAAATGGGAAGCTGGATGCTGGGTGCTTGCTGCTGGATGCTTTACCCAGAATCCAGCAGCAAGCAACCAGAAAGCTATTTTTTCGTCTTCGACAACACTTCATAATATTTTTCAACCAAAGCCTCGTACTCGGGCGGAATTTTTTCTTCCCGGGCCAGAAACAGTTTTTCTTTGTTTTTCAGGATTTCTAATTTATGCGCCAGTTCAGCTTCAAAAGCTTTCAACGGGTTGAGCACTTGTTCTTCTATCAATTGAAATCTTTCCGGGAGCCCGCCGCTAAAACTTCGGATCATACCCTCCATATTTTGACTTAATTTTTGAAACTCCCGGCTGAGTGAACTATCACCTTGAACCGCCCTTTGAATGTGCTGCAGATTTCTTAAGTTTTCCGCCAACTGTTTATTCCAGTCCAACCTCTGTGGATCGACGGTCTGCTCAGGTCTCTGGCCTTCACCCGGACCGGCTTGTCGATTCTCTGAACTTTGTCCAGACTGGTTTTGCTTTCCTTCTTGCTGAGTTTTCTTCGCTCTCTCAAAACCTTGAGTTTCTCTTTTCATGGATTCCAGGTTCTCGCGCAGGCGACGGGTTTGGTTAAGCGCTAAATCCAGTTTCTCCTCATCGGTTTCAGCAAATATGCCGCGCAGATTGGTCAGTTTTTCGCGCAGTTGTTCAAGGCTATTTAAAATATCCTTTTCGGCCTGCAGCGCTGAATTCAACCGATTCTGCTTTAGAAGATTTTCAGCGCTCTCCATTTTTTTGTCTAAACCGGCCTGCTTCATTTCCTGCAACAGTTTGTTTATTTCACGAGAGAATTCTTTTTTATTTTCGCGGGCTTGACGGGATAACGAGTTAACCTGACCTTTAGAGGTTTCAAAATTATCCTTTAGAGTCGCTTGTTTTTCTCGTGCTTCCTGAAGTTGGTTCTGGTTCGGTGTTTCCTGGTTTTTTAGATCCTCAACGTCTTTAGTCAAATCTCTTTGTGCTTCAGCCAATCTTTCGAATTGCTGCTCAAGACTCTCAATTTGCCGCCGCAGCGATTCTTTTTGATTTTGCTGCAGCTTTTCCTGAAGACGTTTCAACCGGTTCAACGCCTGCGTTCCCTTCGCAGCCGCTCTGTCCATATTATTCTGCCGGAGGTTGTTCGAGGCATTGTTCATTTCATTGGTTGCCCGCCTCAAATCATCCTGAACGTCCCGGGGCAGATTTGAATTGCTCTGACCGCTCCGCTGCATCTTGCGGGTCAATTCCTGGGTTTGCCGGCGAATCTCCTCCTGCTTGCGCCGCAGCTCTTCAATCCGACGTTTCTTCTCTTGTGGTGGAAGCTCTTTGCGCGCTAAGTCGCGAGTTTGCCGGTTGAGTTGCTGCTGCCGGCGAGCCAAATCCTTGACTTTCTTGAGCGCATCATTCATCTGTTCATTTTTCTGCTGCTGTTGATTTTGGCGCAGGGTCTCATACTTATTCTTGAGCTTATCCATTTCTTCATCAAAGAGTTGGGCCAACTCGTCCATTGTGGCCTGGCTTCCTGCCCCCTGCCCCTGTGCCCGCTGCATCTGAACTTGCTTCAACTGTGCTTCCGCCCGCAACAAACTTTGATAAGCCTCTCGTTCAGGAACAAGGGCGTCCTTTAGCTGCCTTGAATCCAGTTCTACAATCGCCCGCTCCATGGCTTCAATTGCCGCAGAATAAAACTTGGGAATTTCGCCGTCTGCTTCTCGTGAAAAGATAGCTCTCTGCTGCATTTGCATCAGTGTGCTTTGGGTAACGTCGCGCAAGTTTTTTTGACTTTCAACGATAATGTGTATATTATTTGCCAATTCTTCTGCTTCGATTTTTTTCTTTTTTTGCTGTAATTTCCAGGTGGCCACTATAATTTCTTTCTGGGTCTCTGAGAGCTTACCGCCCATTCCGCCAGAGCCTCCACCCTGCCCTCCTTGCGACATAGAACGATAAAATTCCTTTTCAAACGAGCGAATCGAAATGAAAAATATCTCAGACGTGACTGATTCGACATTTTTAGAATCTCTGCTGTCATCTGCCTGAACGTGATAAGTCAAAAAATCGCCGGGTTGAACTTTCAGATCCTCAAGGTAAAATAAATACTCCGATGTAAACTCCTGAGTCTGTTCAAAGTACCCGGATGAATTCTCCCTTGAGGTTTTGCGCGTTCTCAATGTCAACTCTTTGGAATCCGATCCGTTTACGGTATAAAGCAGTTTCACCGAAGGCAGCCCGTAATCATCCCTCACTTCAATTTTAACCGGCACCTCTTCAAGCATGGAAGCTTTTATGTCGTGTCCCGGTCTATCGATCGTTAAAATCGGCGGTTGATTTGGCAAAGCGTGGATATAGTATTCCGGGGGCGGATCGTTGGTCAGACCATCTGTGTCAGTAATTAGGATTTTATAAAAGCTATCGCTGGTTACCTTGAATGAGGCCGTCACAACTGAATCCGCTGAAATCGATATCTCAAGCTTTTCTTCGTTTTCCCCGAGAATAATTTCGGCTTTATAAAGACGCTTATCCGCCACTGCGGCCATCTTAATAGTTGTGCCTTCCGGGGCCCAAACGTCGCCGGTATCGGTCTCCTTTTTCGATTTGAGGCCGGTATATTTCGGATAAATGTAAGTTAAATCTACACGATTAATCTTTGGCGCCTCATAAACAGTAAACGTAAAAATGTCGGAGAGCTTCTCATCCGCTTTTACATAATACTGGGTCTCGCTTTGAATATTAAAGAAACTATAAACAAAAACACCTTTGTCGCCGGTGACGTCCATCTCTGCTTTTTTCCACGAAGAATCTCCGTCGGAATAATACAAAACAACCTCTTCCGGTTCGAAGCCGGTTATGTCCGCTCTGATTTCCTGAGCCGACGCCTTCGGGATGCGTTTGCTGCCCGGTGACACTTCAAAAGTGGGAAAGAGTTTTGGATTCCGAAACTCCCACGGTGAAAAGATGCGATTGGTTTTTAAAGTAAAGAAATCAAGATTCGCCGGAATCATAGCGCCCAAAAACAAAAGAAGCGCCATGGCAAAGCTGCTCCAAACAACCGCGCTTTTGCTGTGGAGAGATTTTGCCAAATTAAGAGGTTGAATATGGATGCGGGCGTCATCTAAGAGTTGCGCCAGCAGACGAGACGAAGTGCCGGGATGTTCAGATCCGCCCAATTCAACTGCGGTTACCAGGCGGTCTTCCAATTGCGGATTCTTTTCTTCTAAATAACGGGCGAGCTGAATTTCGGTGGGAACATTCAGTAGCGGCCGTACGAGCGTCCAAAACAAAGTGACCACAAAGGTGGTGACAATTCCTGTCATCAAAAAGAACCGGGCTGAACCTTCCAATTCAAAAAAGGAATCCATCAAAAAACCAATCGAAAGAGCAGCAACGGTGCTGAGCAGGGTAAGCGAGCCGCCCTTCATCAGAATCAACTTTTTCCAATGTTGGCGGACTTTGTTGATGCGTTTTTTTAGAATTTCATGTCGGGCGTTCATGTAGAAATCACCTGATTAAAAAAAATCTTTCTTTTAGAACCAACCAAGCGTTAGTGTTATTATCAAGAGTCATTACGCTACGCTGTCATTTAAGTAGGTTATTTTTACAACTTTCAATAATGACGCCAACGGTAAATGACTTAATGACCTGTTTTGTCATTTGTTTCACTGTCATCCAATTTTTCTAGCGGTACGTCCTATTTGCTAACCAGGTCTCCCCTATCAAAAGTAGAATTACCCCTAAGATCACAAACCGCCAAATTTTTTGATTCTTTTCCTGCTGCTCGTCAGGTTTGGCGCTGGAAAAGGAAGCGGATTGGATGTTCGTCTCCGAAACGCCAGCAACCAAATCATGAAGTTCATCTGGCGGAATTGGCGTCAAGTCCGATTCCCGCGGGTCAACATTGACAGCAACGTAACTCGTCTTGCTGTTTTTCCGAATTTCATAAATACCCGGTTCGGAAGTGTCATCGAAAATATCGCCTTCCGGCTCGACTTTTTTACCAGAAGGGTATTTAACAGTGCAATCCAAATCATTTAACGGATTTAATTGTGCATTTCTCAAGGGCACTGAATCTCCAACTAATAACGATTTTTGGCCTTTTCTCTCTGAAGCGAGATAATCCAAAATTTGATAAATCAACGGAAGAAATATTGCCTTGACCGGCAAGTTATTCCATTCCGTATCCAGGCTCGAGGTAAAAAGAATGACTTTGCCGGCGCCGACTTTACGTTCCAAAATCGCCGGATTGCCGTCATCAAAAAAAGCAAGGGCGGATTCGGGGGTTAATGGTTCTGCTTTAAAATATTGATAGAATTGTGCGGAGCTCGGGTCGCTTTGACCGGGGCCTGCAAAAAGTCTAAAGATCGAATGTTGAAAATCAATCTCGGCCAGAATCGCACTGGTTTCACGGTTCACAGATTTAAAAGCTAGTTCAGTCAAAGAAGCCGGGGTAAGGTCACGAAAAAAACGGTTAAACGTCATGGGGTTTACATTATCCCCAAGCGCGAGAAGGAGTCCACCGCCGGCACGTACATAGTAAGTCAGTCGCTGCAGTGTTTCGCGGTCCAGATTCTTAACGTTGACCAGGATGACCGCCCGGTAGTTGCTGAAGTCATATTTCCTGGCTTCTTTGGGGCTCGTCTTAATTAAGGAGTATTTAGCCAAGTCGGGAAGATTGATCGCTCGTTCCAAAAAAAACAATTCGTCTTGAGTAGCATCTTTATGCGGCTCGCCGTTAACTGCCAGCAACTGAGCTTTCGTCTTATTCTCCAAAACAAAGAAATGGCGATTATCAATTGTTATACTTTCATTTTCAAAGGCAAGCTCAATATTTCCGGAAGCGTTTCCTTTCGGAAAGCGGACACGTTTGAATTGCACAATTTGCTCTTCATCAGCAGAAATAGCCACATTTCTTTGCGCAATCTTTTTGTTATTGATATTTAAAACAACATTAACTCGTTTCTTGTCATTCCCGTAGTTTTTGATGCGCGTTAGCACATCGCCGGTTTGAACTGAATTATGCTCTCTCGAAATGTGCACATCCACAACTGCGATATTGGAAAATTCAGATATTTCAATTGGCACAAAATTCAAGTTAATTCCGGATTGGATTGTCCAGTGCGGGTTCAAACTCTCGCGGGCTGATTTCTGAAAATCCGATATTAGATGGATCGTCTTCGATTCAAACTGAGACTCGAGCAGGACAGCTTCGGCAGCCTGGATTGCGTTTAGGTAATTCGTGCTTTGCTTGGAAAGCGAGAAACGATCTTCAAAATTTGACAACCCGGAAAAATTATCTCCAGTTTCAGCAATTGCTTTGGTGGTCTCGGAAAACTGCATGATAGTGACTTGATCACCCGGTCTCGCAGATCTCACAATTTCCTTTGCCTTTGTAATCGCTTTTTGAAAATTGTTTTCATACCCCATGCTGAACGAATTATCTACCAAAACAACAAATGCTCTGGATTCGTCGCCCCAAAAGGAGCCGGTCTCAACATTACTAAAAAAAGGACGCGCAAATGCAAATGCCAAAAATGCAAAAGCCGCTATCCGCATTAGCAACAGCAGCAATTGTTTTAGTTTTTGAGACTTGAACTTTTTTGCAGGATCGACTTTCAAGAAGCGCATCGCCGCAAAGGGAAGTTTGACCGCGCGATTACGCTTAATAAAATGAATGAGGATCGGAACGGACACAGCGGCCAGTCCCCAAAGAAATAAAGAGTTTAAAAAAGTCATTCCAAACATCGATTAACCTTTTCGACTGCGATGATTCAAGTAGCTGAAAAGTGCAAAATCCAGCGGCTTAGAGGTTTCTAACAAATGGTAATCAACGTGCATCCTGCCACAGCCTCTTTTTAGCCATGACATATGCGCCCGTAATTTTTTCATATAATTATCACGAACCAAAGCGGGAATAGCCATAAATTGTGAATCTCCTTCCATATCGATAAATTTGGTCGCGTTTTTAAAAGGGAAGGTCAATTCTGTTTCATCCATGACATGAAAGAGGATAACGTCATGACCTTTAAAACGGAAATGCTGCAGCCCGCGTAATATGGCAGCAGGGTCATCCAGCAAATCGGAAATTAAAATAATCAGGCCTTTTTTATTGATGGTCTCGGCAATCTGGTGCAGCGGCATAGACATTTCACTTTTATTGGCCGCCTCTATTTTTTCGAGGTAGCGCAAAATGGACAGCATGTGCCCTTTCTTATTTCTGGCACGAATAATTTGGTTAATCTGGTTATCATAAGTGATGAGCCCGACGCCGTCGCGCTGCTGAAAAATCATGTAACCCAGGGACGCCGCCAAGTAAGAGGCGTATTCCAACTTCGACAGGCCGTTGCTGCCGTAATTCATCGAGGCGCTGGTGTCCAGCAAAATGTGGCAGTTCAAGTTGGTTTCTTCTTCGAATTCTTTCAAATAGTACCGGTCGGAGCGGGCGTAAACTTTCCAGTCGATATGGCGAATGTCGTCTCCCGGGGTGTACTTGCGATATTCAGCGAACTCCACACTGAACCCCCGGTAAGGACTGCGGTGCAAACCGCAGATAAATCCTTCCACTATCGTACGGGCGCGCAGCTCCATGCCGGAGATTTTAGAAAGAATATTGGGGTCCAAAAATCTTATCTGGTTCGCCATATTTCAAAAAACAAAAATCTAAAAGATTGTAGAGCGAGAAACGCATTCCCATTTACAAGGATTTATCGCTCTACTCTCATCGCTCTTGAGATTGTCAGCTTTATAGTCCCGACTTCGGCTCAGAAACTGTTTCCAAAAGCCGCTGAACAATTTCAGTGGAAGTGATTTTTTCCGACTCGGCATAGAAGTTTGTTAGGATACGGTGGCGCAAAACCGGCAGAGCCAAAGCTTGGATGTCTTTAATAGAAACGTTATATCTGCCTTCCAGAATCGCTCTTGCTTTGCCGCCTAAAATGAGACATTGAGAAGCCCTCAAACCCGCGCCCCAGCTTACCCATTTTTTAATGAAGTCCGGAGGATTTTCACCGCTCGGTCTACTGGCAGCGACCAATCGAACCGCATATTCAGCAACTTGCTGTGACAACGGCACTCTGCGAACAACTTTCTGAAACTCCATCACTTCTTTGCCGGTAATGACGCGCTCAAGCTGCGGCACATAATCGGAAGTCGTGGAAGTTACAACCTGCACCTCCTGATCTTGCGGCAGGTAATCCACAACAATGTTGAACATAAAACGGTCTAACTGCGCTTCGGGAAGCGGGTAGGTGCCTTCCAGTTCAATGGGATTTTGAGTGGCCAAAACAAAGAAAGGTTCCTCAAGATCATAAGTGTTGCCGCCTGTTGTGACTTTGTGCTCCTGCATGGCTTCCAAAAGCGCCGCCTGTGTTTTCGGAGGAGTACGGTTGATTTCGTCGGCCAAAATAATGTTCGCGAAAATCGGTCCTTTTACAAACTGCAAAGTACGGCGGCCGGTTGTGCGGTCTTCTTCAATCACGTCGGTGCCGATGATGTCTGACGGCATTAAATCCGGCGTAAACTGGATGCGTTTAAATTTAAGATCTAAAATCTGTGAGATGGTTTTAATCAGCAAAGTTTTTGCAAGACCCGGCACACCGGTGATTAGACAATTACCACCTGTGTATAAAGCCAGCATAACTTGATGAATAACATCTTCCTGCCCAACGATAGTCTTTCTGAGTTCGCCGATGATTTTTTTATTGCCATCCCGCAGTTTTTCGATAAATACCAAGTCCTCGTTTTGATCAACTTTTATTGCAGGTTCTAACATATTTTCTCCAACATGATTAATGTGTTAGTCCGTAAATTACGAAATTAATCCCTAACTTATATGCCTCCGCTGAATATTCAGTTGGATACCGCGGATCATAAGTGTGCTCCCAGGCGTCTCCCATGTCCATATTTCGAATTACCAGCACCATGAGTCGATCTTGATCATCGAAGATACCCATGCAGCGCGCTTCGATTCCACCCTTTTCATGAGTTCGTCCACCCAACCAGGAACCCAGCCCGGGAATTTGCTTGATCTCATCAAAATCATAAAAGCAGTGAAAAATCGGATGCGTGATTGGGATGTCGACTATCTCGCGGTTTGGAACAACCATCTTCATTTGATTCACAAAGCTTTCCCATTCAAACGGGCCATGAAAATCGTCAACCATGAGATAACCGCCTCGCAAAAGCCACTCACCTAAGTTATTCGCTTCCGGCTGAGTTAATACCATAAAACCGACTTCAACAATATAAGCGAACGGGTAGCGAAAGAGTTCAGGATCGAGAAGTGACAAGGAAACCGGATCATCGGCTACATTGAGCGAGGTCCAGTTGCTGAGGCCCTTCATTAAATTCTGTTCTGCAAAAGGGTAGTCCACTGTCCAACTCTGCCAATGCGGGCCCATGCGATTGCGAAATCGGTAATTGTCGCCGCCGGAAGTGTATTGAATACGGACAAAAGTAAATTCGTCACCATTGCTTCCCTGGGCTTCAACTTCTTCAGAAAAACAAAAGATGAAAGATAGCAGAATTAAAGAAATTTTCGAAACCATCCTTGTCATTGTAGGACTGCTTAGTGGGTCAGTGCATAGATAAGGTAATTAATACCGAGTTTGTACGAGCGGGTTGAAAAGTTCGGAGTCTCTTTGGGCAATTCCCAACCATCACCCACGTCATTATTAAAATTGATCAGTACCATCATTCGGCCGTTATCATCAAAAATTCCCCAGTATTCAGGGGGTACTCCCAAATCAAATGGCGTGTCCTTGTGAATGTCATTTATGTCAAAAAAACAGTGAAAGATTGGATGACTCACGTCGAGCCGCCGGAGTTCCTGATCGGGCAGCACTTTGCGGATTTCTCTCATCCAGTTATTCCATTCACGACGCCAGCGAAAGTCATCTACCATCAAGAAACCACCTCGCAGGAGGTATTCTCTGAGATTTTTGACCTCTGTATCTGAAAGAGTCAAATAACCGATTTCACAGGCATAAATAAATGGATACCTGAAAATTTCATCGTCGCCAAAAGTCAAAACTTTGTTATCTTCCGAAACTTTAATATTTGTCAGTGCCTGAATCGTCAGGTTCAAATTTTTTTCAGCTTGGGGAAAATCGTGGGCCCAGGGCGGGACGTTCATTAACAGTCCGTACCCGTACCGAATATTATTATCGGTCCAACGGATTCGAACAAAGGTGAAATCCTCGCCGGTGGGGAGTTGGGCTGATGCGGGCATGAAGGTGCATGCAATGACGAAACAAATAAACAGCCGTTCCAACGCAGAGCATTGGAACGAGAATAACCCGCCCCTCAATCCCCTTTCGACAAGCTCAAGGCAGGCTCTCCCGAGAGGGAATTTTCTTGTTCCCCTCTTGAGAGGGGTGTCCGGCGGTAGCCGGACGGGGTGTGTTCTACTCCATACTCGCAAGTAAAATCTCCTGGGCGCGTTCGTAACTCGGGGCGATTTCCAAGGCGGCTAAAGCGGATTTCTTCGCTTCAGGTTTTCTGCCGGCTTTCAAAAATGCGGCTGCTAAATCGCAATGCGCGCCAGCCAAATCTTGAGGTTCGGTAAGTAAGTTAATCTTCAACTCAACGATAGCCTGATCAAACTTTCCGAGAGCCAGGTAGGCCTCAGCTAATTTCTGGTGAACTTCCGGCTCAAACGGCGTAATATAAATTGCTTTCGTCAGGGCTTCAACTGCACATTCATTATTGTTTGATTCAAGACACAAGTCAGCCAGCAATTTGAGCGCTTGTGCATCCTTCCCCTTTAAAGCGGTTAATTCGGTCAGCTCTTGAATGGCTTTCGACTTCTCCCCCATCTCAATATAAATCTCCGCAAGCGAATTGTAAGGATTTTCTTTTTCAATAAAATTTGGAAATTGAGACTTGGCTTTTTGTAAATAGGGGATGGCTGTCTCAAAGTCGCCTTCTTTTTTATAGTACATACCAAACTGAAAATTCAGAAACGGGTTGCTGGAATTTTCTTCCAGTTTTTTTGACAAAAAACCGGCTAAATCACTCGAATGAGCGGCAAGTTCCCGAGGATCATGTGAATAATCAATTTTGTCTAATTTATATTTTTGCGCGATGTACAACTTAAATTCTTCATCAAATATGTCAATATTCTTGCCAAACACCTCTTCGACAACCTGGTTGGTTTCCAATCCGGATTTAAACTTCGGAAACATCGCCAGCAATTTTTGCTGACCGTATTTTTCGACAATAAATTCTACAATCTGCGAGGCCTGAAAATAAGACAGCGTCACTTGTCCGGGATTGGTGGGTCGATTGAAACCGGAATCGAGATCTTTCAGCGGCAAGGTTTGGTTGTTTTTAAATGCCAAAATAAACGGCACATCCAACCCCATTTGCCAATGCGGTTTCGCTTTCGCTGTTTCATAAACTGCTATTCCCTCGGCCAACCAACGGGGGATGCGGTTTGCGGTCATTTTTAAGTGGCTAACATGCACCAGTTCGTGCCAGAGAGTCTGCCCCCAAACGAAGTCGCCTTTTGTGCGGGCGCGCGGGGAATCCATGGCGACTAAATTGCCAAAGCAAATCCCGAGAAACGCCTGTGCCCCGGGCAGGCCAAAACACCGGACCGCAAAATCGTCATGTTCCGGGAAGATTTCCAAAACCACAGATTCTTCAGTTTCGAATGAATATTTCTTGCGCAATGCAGCAAAACTTTCTTCGGCTAATTGTTTGACATAGCCGGATAAAATCGCATCATCTTTCTCGTGGATGCGAATGGTAAAATGTTTTGTTTGATGGGTTTTGTATTGAGGAAATTCATCAAAAAGGCGGAGCAAATTGCCAACATATTTATTGTAAGGATCTTTTGCAAAAGCCTTCTCAAGCTCTTGTTTAGCGGCTTCCTCTTTTCCCAATCGGCTCAGACTGGTGCCAAGCCCGGCCCGGGCCGCCCAGTTTTCGGGATCGAGCTCTAACGCCTTTTCATAATACTCGACGGACTCTTTAAACAAATAACGCTTCGCAAGAACTTCGGCAGTTTGATAATATAAATCACTGTATTTCGGATTAATCGCAAAAATACGCTGCTCTTCTTCAGCAAACTTATTCCTTTTTTTCATGAAGAAAAAACAGACGGCTCGCAGAGTTCGGGAGGAAAGCGAATTTGGATTAATCCGAAGCGGCTTATCTAATTTATCCAGAGCTTCGTCGTAATTTCCGACAGCGATTTCCAGTTCGGCTAAAAAATCATGAGCGGCCACCAAATTGGGGTTAACAGCAAGGGCTTTCTCAGCCATCGCAATTGCATTCTCAAAATTCAACCGGCTCAAACACTTGGCCAATCCTAAAAGCGCTCCGGCTGCATTTGGATTGATTTTCAAAGCGTCATCAAAAATGCCCTGGGCATCCGGGATGTTGTATTTCGACAGGAAAAGCTCACCCCAGGGAATGTAGGCCTGCCACAAACTTTTGTCCGTCTCAGTAGCGTCGGTAAATAAGTTATTCGCGTCACGAAACCGGTCGAGATAGATGCAAGCCTCAGCAATAATTTGCAGCTCGTTGCCGGTTAAATTCGGGTGGCTTGCATAATAGCCAATTAAATATTGCAGCGTTTGCCGGGCGGCGATTTTTTCTCCCCACTCCCATTGCATCATTCCGAGGTTTAAGCGAGCCAAAAGGTGATCGGGATTTTGGTCCAACGCTTGCCGAAACTTTGCCCGGGCATTTTTATATTTACCTGTACGTTTAAAAACACGCCCTTGAAATGTTAGCGCATCCGGATGGTCTGGAAACGTTTCGAGATTTTTTCGACTTATTTTCTCTGCTTTCTCATAATCGCCCTTTTGGATAAAAATAAGGCCTAATCCGAGGTTTGCTTCAAATGCAAGGCCGGGGTCATCGGTCTTTGCAAGTTTCTCATATTTAGAAATTGCTTTTTCATATTCACCTTGCTGGAAAAAGCTTTTGGCTTTTTGTAACTCGTTGTTAACCAACTCCGAAGAGAGAGCCAAGTTTGGGAATTGAGAAAGTAGTAAAAGGGAGAGTAAAACCGCTAGTTTCAAATTTTCACCAACTGATTATTTCTTAAAAGAACATTCTCAAAATCCCAAAAAATTCCGAAGGAAATAAGGCAGGACTTTTAGGATTTCTTATTTGTAGCCCAATGACGGTAAAGATTCATACGTGACAGGACACAGGCATGTTCCGTATTAAATTTCAAAAACTTTGCAACCAACACCCCCGAAATTCGTCAAACTAAAAACTCCCCAACCTTTCTTTAGGTTATCGGTCGAGTTGACATTAATTTAAGAGTCCCATCTACCGAAAGCAAGCGTGTGGCGTAAATTTCATATTAACGAATGCAAAAAAGGAGCACCTCATGAAAATCAAGAACCCTATAGCGCTAAAACTAACCCCCCTTTTCATAATCATCTTCTCCATTCAACTTCTAGTGTTAAGCTGCGGCCGCCAGCACCCCCGTTCTGTTTACAACAACTCTGAAGATGAAGGCTGGATTGGGGTTTACGTGCAAGATTTGGATGACGAACTCCGCCGCTATTTGGATATTAAAGAGCGAACCGGTGTTATGGTGAACAATGTCATCGCTGATGGGCCTGGGGAAAAAGCGGGATTGAAAGAGGAGGACGTGATCGTCAGGTTCGATGGCAGAAGAGTCAGAAATACCAGAGATTTAACCCGCGCGGTCAAGCGGGCGGCCCCGCGTTCGAAAGTAAAAATGGAAATAATGAGAGATGGTGGCAAAAAGACACTAACCTTACGGGTTGGAGAAAAGGAGCGGTCTTCTTATAGCTACCGCAAGGGAAGCCGCAGGCGCGCGCCTCGTGTTTTTTCGTTTCGGGGCGGTCGCAGGCCGTGGCTTGGGGTGCAAATGGCAAACCTCAACAATGATTTAGCTGAGTATTTTGGCGCTGACGAACAAGCAGGTGTTTTGATCCTGTCGGTTGTGAAGGATAGCCCCGCTGAAAGAGCAGAACTCAAAGCCGGTGATATTATTTTGAAAATCGACGGTGATAGCATCGTAGACACAGATGAACTTTCAAGTTTAATTTCGGATTATGATTCCGGTGACGAAATTGAAATCGAAATTAAACGGAAGGGCAAAATCAAAAATATAAAAGTCGAATTGGAGGGATCCTCTCGCAGATCATACTATGATTTCAACAGAGAAGAGTTAGATGATTGGAAACAGGAAATGCAGGAATGGAAATATGGTCTCAACGAATGGAAACAAGATTTTAATAATGAAAGACTCTACGATTTAGAATCCAGAATAAGACATGAAATTGAAAAAAGCATTGAAATCGAAATCCCGAAAGTTGAAATTGAATTGAATCGTATCGGCGAGGAAATTGAAAGAGAAATGCGAAGGTTGAACGACGAGCTAAAAGACTTGAGAATTAACATTAGAATAAATGAGATTATTTTGTAACTTCAATGTCGTCCAGTGTGAGTTCCTTGTAAATGAACGGTTGCTTTACAATTCAAAGCCGGCATTCCTGACTGCCGGCTTTCTTTCTTGATCCTCACTCCCAAATTTTGTAAGTTTTAGGGTACCGAAATTTCCGGGCAAAATCAATCCAGTTATCCTTTAAGAAAGAAAGCGTAAATTCGTATGAAGACACGGTTTCTCACCTTTTCAATCCTGAGTTTACTTCTATTCACAAATCTCAATGCCAATGAAAAATACTGGCAGCAATTCGTTCACTACAAAATGGACGTGATGCTGCTTCCGGTTGAACACGCTTTAACGGGCACCGAAACGATTGAGTACAAAAACAACTCACCGGACACACTGCGAAAATTCTTCCTCTATCTATATCCAAATGCTTACCGGAATAACAATACGATTTACACCTCCGAGGCCCGAAAGTATTATCGCAAAATACTTCCGAGTATGAAGGATGCCGGGTACATCGAAATAGAATCCTTTCGAATTGTAACCTCCGACAGTAGTGGGCAGGAAAAATCTCTGAGTGCTTTCCAGGTCAATGATACCATTTTAGAAGCTGATTTGCCGGACCCTCTGCTCCCCGGCGGCGAACTGAAAGTTGAGCTTTCCTTTTATTTGAAAATCAGGAAATTTAACGGCCGGGCCGGTTATCGCGGTTCTCAGTATGATTTCGCACAGTGGTATCCAAAAGTTTGTGTCTACGACGAGACCGGCTGGAATGCCGAACCTTTCCACAACCTGGGCGAATTTTATGGCGAATTTGGGACATTCGATGTTAATATCCAAGTGCCTTTTGAGTATATTGTCGGCGCCACCGGAGAAGTTGTCGAAGGCGATCCGGGCTGGGATTTAGTTAAAGTCGACACCTCTTTGAGCGAGGCTCAATGGCGTGAGCAACTTAAAAAAACAAGAGCTGAAATTCGCAAGCAGTCTGAAGAAGGCGACCTTAGAACGGTCAAATTTCACGCTGAGAATGTGCACGATTTTGCCTGGATCACCTGCCCGGATTTCTTGTATGAATCCGGCGAATGGGATGGCATCCCCATCCACGTTCTTTATCGGTCGCGGGTCAAAAGCCGTTGGAGCAAAACAGCTCTGGAACGATCTGCCCGGGCTTTAGAATGGCTGTCGGAAAAATTCGGCCGCTATCCGTATCCTCAGCTAACCGTCACTCATGGCCTCCTTCGCGGCGGCATGGAATACCCAATGCTGGTCATGAACCGCTCGGAAAGTGAAAGGCTAATTCTACACGAGGTCGGTCACATTTATTTCTACGGAATCCTCGGTAATAACGAGTGGAAAGAAGCCTGGCTCGATGAAGGGTTTACATCATTTCAAACCCGCTGGTACATGGAAACACGTTACGGCCCCAAGGGAATCGACCGGCAGGAAAGATTAAAACGCGCGACCTGGCTGCAAAGACACCGGCCAGCCAGAACCAGCCGTGAGGCGAATCGGGCAAGGGCGCTTTCTTATATGAACTCCGGACATAATGAACCGATTTCAAAACCTGCTTATACTTACAAGGAACCGTCCGGATACAGCATCAACGCCTACACGAAAGGCGCTTTCTTTTTTGACATGCTCAAACATGTGGTCGGGGATGAGGTTTTCGGGGAAATCTGTCACGAGTACTTTGAACGCTGGAAATTCAAACACGTAAACCGGACGAGGTTTCAGCAGGTGTGCGAGGATGCCAGCGGCATGAAATTGGGTTGGTTTTTCGAGCAATGGCTCGACAAATCTCTCACGGTTGATTACAGCCTGGGCAAAGTGGAAAAACGGCAGGTTGATTCCCTCTGGCAAACAGATGTATCGATAATAAAGGAAGAAAAAGGAACGATGCCGGTTGATGTGCAGCTCACCACTCAATCAGGGGACACGTTGCTAAAGCGGTGGAACGGTGTTGAAAAAGTCGGTAAAGTAACCTTTAAGACTTCTGGCAAACCGGATAAAGTCATTCTCGATCCCAAAGATGCCATTTTAGACAACTCGCGTTTCAACAATTCGCCTCTAAAAACAAAAGTTTTATTTGAATATCCCAATATGACCTTCCGCCCCCGGGATGCGCTTTTAATTACCTGGCGGCCAAGCGGCTGGTATAACAAAGTCGATAAGCTGCGCATCGGCGGCCGCATTAAAGGTTGGCAAGGCACACAAAAAAATGCGGAGGTAGGCCTCTGGTTTGGCACAAATTCGCAAGAATTGGATTACCGGTTCAGGCATTCCCGGCAAATTATACCTTTAGGCGGCAGAACGCAAGGATCGTTCATGCTGCAAAAAATGGAGGGCCGCTTCGAAATTGATGCGCATCTCAGTTTAGTCAAAAGTAAAAACTTGACCCTTCCACCCATGCACCGTATCTGGGTAGGATTTAATCATTCAAGGCAGTTAAGCGGCAAACGAGAACTCTATTCACTTCGCGAATTTAACGGCACCGCAATCGCCACCTGGCAGACCGGTATCGTCAATAAAGCGTATCTTCGTTATTCGGTTAACCCGAGAGGCTTAAACTGGTTTTCAAATTTAACTCTTGGATTGGATACGGTACAAGAAGATTGGGGAAGTGACTTTACTTATAACGCCGTTTCAACCGAATTGAAGTTCTGGTTTCCGAAAACGCCGGAAGGCCTTTTTTTGAGATTTTATGCTAAAAAAATATTTGATTCAGCCGACACACCTGTGCAGGATTTAATTTTCCTTGATGGTGCAAATCCCCGGGAGCGTTTCAAACATTTTTACTTGAGAAGCGAAGGCGGTCTTCCAGATGGACTACATTACCACCTCCCGGGCGGAGGTAATCTGCGCGGATTTTTCAACCAGCCCATTATCGGAGATGAAATATTGGCTATAAACGCTGAGGTTCGCAAGCAGTTGAAACCAAAACTTTCCTGGCAAGTTTTGAACTCTCTTCTCCGCAGGATAAGCGTTGCCGGGTTTGCAGATATCGCTGCATTCAGTTTGATAAATTCAACCGAAGATATTTTTGCTGATGCCGGATTTGGAATTCGTCTTCAAACACGACTGCCGGACAATTGGTACACAATTTTTACCGGGGGTCGCAATTTAACAATTCGTCTGGATTTCCCAATTTGGGTCAGCAAATCTTTACCGGATGAAAATAACCTGCAATTTCGTTGGGTATTTGGGTTTGAGCAAGCGCTTTAGTCTTGCAAGAATGAAAACTTCGCTATTTGAGCATAGAAATTGGCCCTAACTAACGAAGTGAATGACATTAACCGCATTAGTCATTATGTCATTTGCTTCGCGTCATTAAAAATGACTTTATGACTCAATGACCAACAATGACTTTAGGCGCAAATCTGGCGTTCACAATTTTTTAATCACCCGGGGCGGACCATGAAAAAACAAATCTGTTTGGCAATCATTTTTTTGATGAGCAGTACATTTGCGTTCGCTCAAACCTTTACAAAAGCGGATACCCTGCGAGGCATGCTGACCCCACTCCGAACCTGTTATGACGTAACGTACTACAACCTCGATGTAAAAGTCGATCCGGAAACCAAAACCGTCTCCGGCAACAACACTATCCAATTTAAAGTCGTGACGGATTTTGATAAGATGCAAATCGATCTTGTAAAAAATATGAAAATCGCTAAAATTATGTTCGGCGAAGAATTGCTGCCATTTGAACGTGAACATGACGCAGTCTTCATTCAATTTCCAGAGAAACTAAAAACAGGAAGTATTGAGGCCATTCAGGTCTTTTATTCCGGTGAACCGCAAAGTGCGAAAAGACCTCCCTGGGATGGCGGCTTCGTTTGGTCAAAAGATGAGCATGGCAACCCCTGGGTTGCGGTGACGGTTCAGGGAGACGGCGCCTATCTCTGGTGGCCCAACAAGGAACATCAATCGGATGAGCCGGACAGTATGCTGATCAGCGTAACCGTGCCGCAAGGCCTCATGAATATTTCTAACGGCCGTCTGCGAATGAAAGCGGAGTTATCGAATGGCTGGACGCGCTGGGACTGGTTTATCAGCTACCCAATTAATAATTACAATGTCACACTCAATATCGGGAAATATGCCCACTTTGATGACATTTACATAAATGATGAAGGAGGCAAGCTCACCCTTGATTATTATGTCATGCCCTATAATCTTGAGAAGGCAAAAAAGCAGTTTCAGGAAGTCAAACCGATGCTCGCTTGTTTTGAGAAGTTCTTTGGCAAATTTCCGTTTTACCGGGACGGTTACAAAATGATTGAATCGCCGCATCTGGGGATGGAGCACCAAACTGCAATTGCCTACGGCAACAAGTATCGATTCGGGTATAAAGGCACAGGTTCATCCGAAGTCGGCATCACATTTGATTTTATCATCATCCATGAGTCTGCACACGAGTGGTGGGGCAACAGCGTGACCTCAAAAGATATTGCCGACATGTGGATTCACGAAAGCTTCGGGGCATACGCCGAGGCGCTTTATGTGGAATGCAGAGACGGCTACGAAGCAGGACTCAAATATCAAAACGCCAAAAAGCAGGATGTTCGAAATAACAGTCCGATCATCGGGCTCTACGATGTCAACCACCGGGGATCGGGCGATATGTATCCGAAGGGGTCACTTTTTCTAAATACCTTGCGCCATGTTATCGATAACGACAGTTTGTGGTTTGCAATCGTTTTAGGAATTGCCGAGGAATTTAAATATCAAACCATCACCACGAACGACATTGTGGCTTTTGTAAATTCAAAAACCGGCGAAGATTTCAGTTCCATGTTTGACCAGTATTTAAAACAGACTGCTATCCCGGAACTGGAAATTAGCGTCACCAAAAAAGGGGACAAAGTCACGGCGCGATATAGATGGAAAGCAGATGTTGCAGATTTCAAAATGCCCATTAAAGTCACCACTTCGAAAAATAAGTTTGAATTCATTTACCCTGATACTTCCTGGCAGACTACTGAGCTTGGCGGCATTCACCCGGATGATTTCAAAGTAGCTGAGGACTTGTTTTATGTGGATGTTAAATTGAAGCGGGTTTATTTGCAGGAGGGAATTGAGTAGGTTAGAGTGCAAGTTTAACGTGAAAATAACCTGCTTGAACATACGACGCACTATATTTCAATGTTTTAAAAAAACTTATTACGAGCACCAAGAAATAAAATTCGTAAACGCTGTTCCAGTAAGATTGATTTTTTTATTATGATTTCTTCTTTCCAAAAATTTGCCTGCCTTTTGCAGATGGAGCCAGGACGGCAGAAGCTGAAATATTATCATGGCCCTATGCCCTGAGATTCACTGCTCTGTACCAGCGTATCGAACATAAACTCCTTATATCTTCTTTGAAAATCCTTATCCTGAGTAAATTTCTTAAATATTTCTGTCTGACTAAATAAATACTGTTGCATCATTTCTTCCAGTTTTTTATCAGAAGTGATTTTCGCATTTTGTTTGTCAGAATACTTTATAGCATCCATAATTTCTTTGTTGGTTTTCATCTCATTGGGTAATTGCTCGGTTAAAATCTTTCTCACTCTATCTTTGTCAGACCAATCGATATCCCCAAATCTTTGATTGAAAACACTCAAAATATTTTCAAGCGTATCCATTTCAGGTTCAGGTTTTCCGCCTCTTACATTCACGGGAATAGGGAGAACCACACCAGGTTCAGCAACCAAACCAATATCCTGTATTCTTTCTTTCGAAGGACGATAACTGTACATATCAATTGCTTCTAAAATACCATCTGCTAAGTCGTCGGTTTGATCAATGAAAAGTTTTGGTACTAAAAACTTTAAATACCGCCAAAGCTTTTCCCATTCCTGATTATTAAAATCCAGAATCTTACCCAAGTAGCTGTAAGTTCTTAAAAAAGATTTGGCTTTTACCTTAAAATCAATCTGCTTGTCTTTGTCTAAATCATTTTTGAAAACATCAGCTGAACTGTCAATGATGGGGTCAAGTTTAGTTCGGACTTCACCGGTTACATATTTTTCAAAAAAGTCGGACACCTGATACTCGTTGTAAACTTCAAATGTTTCTAATGAATCGACTAAATCATTGAGTTTATTCGGATTTGTTTCTTCACTTAAAATGGTTGAAGTATAGTAAGGGGCGAATGCTTCCTTAATTTCCTCTGCATCATTGTAAAAGTCCAAAACAAAGGT
This sequence comes from candidate division KSB1 bacterium, assembly GCA_022562085.1. Taxonomy (NCBI): domain Bacteria; kingdom Pseudomonadati; species Candidatus Zhuqueibacterota bacterium. The sequence goes on from JADFPY010000023.1 coordinate 27,147, forward strand.
GTCTTTTTTATGTGGTTTATATGCTCTGTTTAAGCGTGAAAGTGCTTGTACTGCTTGTACACCTAAAATGATAGTAAGTGCTGCTAATCCTAGAACTACATTTCTAATAGTAGTCGTTTCAAGTATAGCTGTTACTTCTTCTATAATATCTTCTGCTATCTCTTGAATTACTTCTGGTGCTGTAAAGCCTAAACCACCGCCTCCACCTCCACCAGGTTCAGGGTGGTCTGCCCGATCCTGACGACGCCTCCCGAACGTATCGACTTGCCCGCCAGCGTCTGGCCCGCCACCTTCGTCCCCCCACGGCTTCCCAGGTCCACCAGAAGCATCTCGTCGTCGCGGACCCTGACCATTGCATGGCTCCGGCTAACGGCGTTGTCCTCGATCACCATATCGTTTTCTGCGCCGCGGCCCAGGCTGTTGTCACCGACCTTGAGCTGATAGCTCTGCCCCTTCTTCGGTCCCGACATCACCGCCAGCCAGGCCATCACCACCTGGGATGGCTGGGCGACGATCGTTTCGCCGGCTGCTCCCCCGGCGGCGGGCGCTCCGGAAGCCGCGGGCTCTCCGCTGGGGGCGGTCTCTGATTCCATGAACACCATTTCAGTCTCTCCCAGCCGCAGGACCGAGCCCGAAGACAGCATTGTTCGGGTGGACTGCATGCCTTCGACCAGTGTGCCGCTGGCGCTTTCATTGTCCTCCATGAAGAAATTCCCGTCATGGAAGGAAATGCTGGCATGTCTGCGGCTTACAGTAGCGTCGTCCAGCACGATGTCGTTATCCGCCCCTCTACCCAGAGATGTGCCGCTCGGGTCCAGAGGTATGGTCTGGCCCGCCATGGCGCCGGTGTTGAAGTGGACCCACGCCGTGGACGATGGAGCGCTGGCCGGCTGGTCCGGCAATGGCGTGACATCCGGCCCCACCATAAGGGTTGCCGTAGCTGAAGCGGGGTCATCGGCTACAGGCTCGGCAGCAAGCTCGGGAACAGGCGTGACGGAGGGGGCCTCAGCGGCCCCGGCGGCCGCGGCGATCGCTGGCCGGTCCTCGTATCTGCGCTTCAAAACAAACACCGCCCAGGCAACCACGGCGAGGACGGTGCCAGCGACACTGATACCGCCTACAGCGTCATAGCTATCCACGCGGATGTCCAGGCCAATGCGGATCAGTGTCAGCGTCAGCGTGCCCAGTACGCCGAGAACAACCAGGATGGTCAGCACCAGGTTCAGCCCACTCCACTCGCGTGCGGTAACGACCAGGATCGCCAATACCACGGCCGCGGCAAACCCTACCAGAACGAGCCATGAGTCGTACCAGAATCCCAGAAAGCCTCCATTGGGGTAGATATCCGTCATGCCGGACCTCCTGTACCTGTATT
>JADFPY010000024.1 GCA_022562085.1 candidate division KSB1 bacterium
CTGAATATAGTTGGCTTTGGCAAAAAGGCCGGGTTTATTGTAAGCCTAACCGTTTTACCGCACAGCGTTAAAGAGACTACAGAACTATCGCTGATAATGGATAAAAAGAGTTTTGACATGGAGTTTGGTCCGGCTGGGACTGTATTCGCAAATCCGGCCCTGTTAAATATCATTGCGGTTAATCTGAATCTCAAGAAGGTTAACCTGGAAACACTGGGCATTTATTTCGACAACCCTGAAACCGGCCAGTGGCAAAAAATCGATTCCGAGAATGTTGTTGTGGACAAAGAGCACGGCTTTCTGCGCATACGTAACGCCCAAATCCCGCACTTTTCACGCTATGCGTGTGCCTGGAGCAACTAGAGTTCAAAGATTGCAGGCGAATTGACTTGAAACCGAAAAGTGCAATTTGCCTGCAAATCTGTAAAGGATAAAATATCATGAAACCCACAGAAATCAAACTCGCGGAAAACGCAAAAATACTGATTGTTGAAGACGACAGTGACCAACGGCGCTTATTAGTCAAAATCGTTCAGGAAGCATTTGGCTGTGAAATACTTGAAGCCGAAGACGGCCTGGAAGCACTCAGGATTATCATACAAGGCAAGCAAGTACCCAACCTGATTCTGCTGGACCTGATGATGCCCTGCTTAACCGGTGTTGAGTTCCTAAGCGTCGTGCGCGGCAGACCCGAGTTCGACCAGATCCCTATTGTCGTGTGTACCGCGATTGCTGAGACCCATGAAATCAAAGGGAAAATAGGCAATCAGATCCAGGGTTACCTGGTTAAGCCGATTAACCGGGCAAAGCTGTTAGAAAAAATCCTCGATGCCCTGCATCCGGTTACCGTCAGAGTCGATTATCAATAAGAGAAAGATTCTTTAAAAGAAGTATCAAGCATTTAAGAAGCCTCCGTTTTTGCCGATACCCTTAGCGGAAATTCGGATGGCTTACAAAGCAACAAGTGTCAGATTTTCCAAATGAGAAAAAAATTGAAAAATAATCTAAAAACTTCTTTTTCCAATGTCTTTGCCGGCCGCGGCTCTGAACTGAACCAGCTCCGCGGCTACTTTAAATTGGCTGCCAAGGGCTGCGGTAATTTTGTTGTCATCAGCGGTGAGGCCGGCATCGGCAAAACCACTTTAGTGCAAAATTTTACTGCAGAGGCGGATGAGCATGAAGCCACTATCGTCACCATTAATTTAAGCCAGTTTCCTTCATACGAGCCTTTCAAGCCCTTTCTGCATCTTATCGAATATTTGCGTGAATCAAAGAAGGAAAAAAAGTTTAAGCTAATGCCCGAGAATGCAGAGACTTCGGCTGGCAGCGGCATCGAATCTCTTTTTTCTTTGCAAACGAATCAAGCTTTGGTCCAACAAAGATTGGTGGCGAAGATCATAGAAGCAGCTAAAGAAAAAACTCTGGTAATTTCGCTTATCGAGGCGCACACGGCCTCTCTGAGCACATGGAAATTTATTCATTATCTTTGCGAGGCCATCACCGATAAGCGGATATTGCTTCTGGCGACTTTACGGCAAGATGGGAAAACAAAATCGCCGGCAAACGCACCGGTCTATGCTGATGTTTTGCAGAGAATGAACCGGGAAGGTTTGTTAGAGAAAATTCAGCTCGACAGGTTTAACGAAAAGGAAATGAACGAACTTCTTCATGAGGCTTTCGCACGCCGGGATTTTTCAGGTCGCTTTACCTCTATGTTGTACGAAATAACCGGTGGGGTTCCGCAACAGGTTAAGAAGTGCCTGGGGAAAATGGTTCAGGCCGGTATTGTGTTTCAGGAAAATGGTGTTTGGTTCGACCAGGAGTCTGTTTCTAAAGACGTCCTATTTGAATTGACGACTGACCAGGTCGATATTGAAGCTACCAGAAAGGTTGTTGCAGAGCTGTCTGCAAACCTAAAACTCATCTTAAAATATTCTGCGCTGATGAACGGAACGGTTAATCACAAAATACTTTCTGTGATAACAAATCGTTCTAAGATCCATGTTATAAAAGACTTGATGGCGTTAAAAGAAAGTTCTTTGTTGACTTCCACTGAGGATGACCGGTATGTGATTAAACGGCCAGCCAATCGCTCCGCTATCCTGGAAGAAATAACCGCTGAAGAAAAACTCAATATGCATGGGGTGATTGCTGCCGGTATCGAAGCCGACGGTCAATTCGACAGTACGGAAAGAATCTATCATCTGGCCTACCATTTCAGCCATACCGATAATCACTATTCGGCGTTTAAGTATCTGCGACAGGCCGGTGAACTTGCAACGGAAAACTTCGCTTTTCTTGAAGCGTTGGATTTTTTCAAACAGGCGTTTGACCTTCGTTCTAAAATTGCTGAATCTGCACATAAAGATGAAATTATCCAACTGCTGATTTGGTTGGCCTGGCTGGGTCGCGTAATTGGAACCTGGGAAGAGAGTATTGCACATTACAATGTCGCTTTGGAAATGTGCGGCGAGCAAGACACCAGACTTAAGAACCAGATTTTGCTTCAACAAGGCCTGGCCTATTTTCGTTTGAGTGACTGGGAAAATGCAAGAACCTGTATTGAGGGATGCCTCAATGATAAACAGAACCTGAGTATATTAGATCAAGCGATGGCCAATTATGGTCTGGGGAATATCCATTTTGAGCTCGGAGAATATGAAACCACCTGCGAATTTTACGAGGCTGCACTTTCAATTGCTAACGGTCTTGGAGCCAAACAACTCATGGCAAACATATTCAACAATATGGGTGCGATAGAAAATATTCGCGGCCATCGCATGCGCGCAATCGCATTGTACAGTAAAAGTGTCCCAATTTTCAAAAGCCTGAGTGATAACTTTGGTTTGGCCCGGGTTTATAACAACATCGGCATGACCCACGCGGATGAGAATAATTGGCAGCATGCTAACGAATTTTACGGCCAAAGCTTGATGTTCTCGGATGTTATGGGACTTGTCCCCCTTAAGTCAATCACTTTCTTAAACCGCGCTTCGGCTTTGACTCACTTGAAGAAATTCAATGAGGCCAGAGAATATAATTTCAAAGCTCTGCGCTTGTTAGAACATCTAAAAGATGAATTAGGGCTGGCGGAATATCATAAAATACAGGGAATTATTGAGCGGGAGCAGAAAAATTGGCAAGAAGCGGGGGAGCATCTGCAGACGGCTTTAGCAAAATATAAGGCTGCGGAAAATAAACTCGGTTATGCTGAAAGTCAAGAACAACTTGCACGCCTGGCAAAAGCCATGAATAATCAAGAAGAAGCCATTTCATGGTTTGAGAAAGCCTTAACCAGTTTTAAAAAGTTGGGACTGAAGGAGAGACCGAAAATTATCGAAAGTCAGCTTCGCAAGTTTGAATCACCGAAAACAAAGGTCACAGAAGTTAACTGCAATGAAGAGGCGGTGCAATGAAAAAACAGGGTGACAAGGCCATACAGTCATGTTTGACGAAAATGTCTGATATTATGACTCAGACGGCCTCAAAGTCAAAGGTTGCTGAAAGCCGGGGCTTTGCAAATCTTGCAAAGTCAATCCATAAACTGAGCTCGGCCGATTCTGAAAACCCGGCGGTTCCGGCCGACCTGGCCGGCGACTCTTTGGAGAAAGTAAATTATTATATTGATCTGGCATTGAACACTTTTGAGAGTATTCGGGCGCCTATCATGAATGAGGAGCAGCAAACCAATTTCTTTTTTGCACTTAGCGAAACCTTTGAGACGCTTGGCAATTATGGCGGCGCTCTTCGAAATTATACCATGGTGCTGAGTACCTTAAAAGATCAAAAAAGAACAGGACAGGTACAATATCGTATTGGACGAATTTACGCCGAGAGAGGCGACTGGGAAAAAGCCGGTGAATATCTGAATGGGGCCATGCAAACCTTGCAGTCAATAAGCAGTCACAGCGATATTGCACTCACGCAAATCGAACTTGCCAAAATTGCTTATCGCAAAGGAGATTATGCAAAAGCTCAGAGCTTGTTCCAAGCAGCACTGGAAACATCAGAAATTGTAAATGACATTTGCAGCCGGGCAACGGTGAGCAATCATCTCGGCATTATCAGACGCATTTGGGGCGAATATGAGCTTGCGTACAACCACTTTCATGAAGCCTTGATTGAATTTCAAAGCATTCAGGACTTACGCGGAGCAGCCGAGAGCATGAACAATTTAGGCGTTGTGCATCTGAAACGCCGCGAGCTGGAGCAAGCCAAAAATTATTTTGAAAAGTCACATCAGCTTTGTCAGGAAACCGGTTACTTCGCACTTTTGGCTTTTGTTTATCTGAATAAGGCCGAATTTTACTGCGAATTAGGGGATGGTCCCATGGCGGCGAATATTTGCCATCGGGCGCTTGAGTATATCGTCCGTCTTAAGAATCCAATTGGTATTGCCAAAATCAATATGCTGTTTGGACGCATATTTTGGAAATCGGAAGAATTCAGATCAGCGGCAGAATTTTACAAAACAAGTATGAACTTGTACGAGGAATTTAGTATTCCATTAGGCCTGGCCAATTGCTACCGGGAATATTCCCACATGCAGAAGGAAAGTGGAAATGCTGAAGAAGCAAGCAAATTCAACTCAAAAGCTGACGCGATTTATAGCAAACTCGGTATGGAAATTGGCGATGGTCAAACGGAGAAGATGAGCGGGACTAATTCAAATACCAATATTAATGAGCCGCAAGAAATATCAGTGGTGAATTAGCGCAGAGAGAAAAATACTTTGATGAAAAAGATCAAGCATTATAACATTATTGAAAAAATAGCCAGCGGCGGTATGGGAGAGGTGTACAAAGCCTTTGATACCGTACTCGAACGCGAAGTTGCCATTAAAGTAATGCATCGCCATCTTCTCGATAATGAAATCTACGCCGAGCGTTTCATGCGGGAAGCACGAATCGCAGCCAAACTCGTGCACCCTAACGTAGTGACAATCTACGAGGTTGGCACAGCCAAAGTTGGTCCATACATAGTAATGGAGCTGGTCAATGGGACGCCGCTGTCGAATCTCCTCAAAAGTAACGGTGCATACAAGCCGGAGCAGGCAATTAACATTGCCACGCAGATTCTCAGCGGAGTGCAGTGTGCCTATGGGTTGAAAATTTTACACCGTGATCTCAAACCGGACAATATTTTGATCACTGCGGCCGAGCAGGCGAAAATTTTAGATTTCGGGATCGCCAAAATTTCAGCGAAAGAAGGGTTAACCGTTGCCGGAGATTTGTTGGGCACTGTCGAATATATGGCGCCTGAGCAATTACTTGGCGAGGTTCTCGACCATCGATGTGACATTTACGCCGTGGGAGTTTTATTTTATCAGATGTTGACCAACGAGCTGCCGTTTACAAGTGAATCGGCAGCCGCGATTCTTTATAAACAACTGAACGAAGATGCCCTACCCCCCTCCTATTATAATGGCAAAATAGGTAAATGTCTTGACGACGCCGTACTAAAGGCGCTCAGCAAAGATAGAGAAGAGCGTTGGAACTCTGCTCAGGACTTTTCCGAAGAACTTCAGAGTGTGCTGAAAACAGAGGTGTCGGCGCCAACTGCCGAAACCAGCTTTACCGAAGGTTTGGAAGAAATTGCTGAAGAATCCGAGACGGAAATCAGGACAAATGATCCGAAATTAAACTCGGTGTTTATCGGGCGAAAAGAGGAACTCAAGAAATTAATCAATCTTTTTAATAAGTCCTTGCGCGGTCAAGGCCAGACCGTCATCATGCAGGGTGAGGCCGGAGTTGGTAAGAGTACACTGGCTGAACGTCTGAGAAAATACGCGGAATTAAATAAAGCCTGGGTTTTGTACGGTGCATGTTTGTATCAGGAAGGCATGGACGCTTACATGCCCTTTATCGATGCGTTACGCTCCTTTTTCGGTCAGGAAAGCCACATCTTACCCGAACAGGAAAGAATGGAGCTCAAGGAGATCGTGCGCAAAAAAGTGCCACTGCTTCTCGAATTTACCGAGCGCTTCACCACGAACTTTGGCCCCAAAACTTTGCCTGAAGAAGGGTCGACGGAAAGTGACACCGCGAACCTCCTGGACGGCATCTATCAGCTCATTGCCTTCATCTCGACGATACGCCCTGTCGTTCTGGTTATTGACGATCTGCAATGGGCCGATGAAGCGAGCCTCCGTCTTTTTCATTACATTTCACGATACGTAGGCAAGAACCGTCTCTATCTCCTGGGTATCAGCCGTACCGATCGATATGATCTGATGAGAGATGGCAAACCAGCCGCTGTCGTGGATATACTCTCCCGAATTCGCCGGGAAGACGCGTGCGAAGAAATTGTCCTCAACCTGCTAACGCGGGAGAGTTGCGACGCACTGATAGATAGGGCCTTATCGCCCTCGTTGTTTACGGAAGAATTCTATACGCAACTACACTCTGAAACAAAGGGAAATCCGCTTTTTATCGGTGAGACATTGAAGCTTCTTTGTGAAAACGGTGGAATTTATTTCGAAAATGGTAACTGGTATAATAAAGAAAATGACCTCGAACTGGCCGTACCCAATCGAGTGGAAGATATCTTTATTCGCCGCCTCAATGGCCTCAACGATGAGGAACGTGAACTCCTGCAGGTTCTTGCCATTCAGGGTTATAAATTTGACCCTTCACTGGCCACAAATCTGGTGGAGATCCAGAGAATTAAACTGCTCAAAACCTTACAGAGAATTGAACGTGAAATACAGATTATCACGGGCACCGAGCAAGGCTATCAGTTTGAACATCCAATGCTGAGAGATTTGTTATACAACGAGGTTCCTCCGGCCCTGCGTCGAGAATATCATTTAATGTATGCTAATGAGTTTGAGAAAATCCATGGTCCGAATTATGGGGCATTCGTTGGAGATGTGGCACAACATCTTCGCCGCGGAGGGGATCACACGCGTGCCGTACCGCTGCTTTATCAGGCAGCCGTCCGTTCCTTTGGACTATCAGCTTACCGGGAGGCAAGTCTATCTTTTGAAGATCTGCTGGATTCTCTTGACACCAGTGGTCAGAAATTACCTGAAACTATTTCGGATATCGATCTTTATTTCAAACTGGGTATTTGCTATGAAGAAAGCTGTCGCTGGGAAGAATCCATGGATTCTTATCGTAAATTACTTGCTCTCAGTGAAAAGAATAATGAGCTAAAGGGCCAAACCGATGCTTTGTTACGTATGGGTAGGATTCACGGCAAGCTTGGCGACTGGAAATCGGCACTGTCAAACTATGAACAGAGTTTGAAAATTGCCACTGAACATTCGATGCCAAATGTGCAGAGCCGGGCATTTAACAATATCGGCATCATCTATTTTCAAAAAGGTGAACTCGATTCGGCCTTTGAGTACTTTGAGAAAACTCTGGAAGCCGTAGATTGTGAACTAGGCGAGTTCGATAAAGCCCACGCCCTCACGAATATGGGAATTATCCAGAACATTCGCGGCGAACATGATGCAGCATTGGAGAATTACCAAAAAGCCTTAAAGATTTATGAGAAAAAGGGAAATCGGCATCAGGATGAAGGCAGGATTTACCATAACTTGGGAATGACCTTTGCCGATCGCGGTGAATGGGATCAAGCGATTGATGCTTTTGAACACTGTCTTAAGCTGGCTGACGAGGTTGAGGATAAACAGCTTCATGCGTTAACTTACCTGAATATGGGCAAAACTTATATCCGCCAAAACAAGCTTGGCAAAGCGAAACAATTTACTGAAAAGGCTTTAAAGAAATTTAAGCGCATGGACGATACTCTTAACATGGCCGAAGCCTATCATATTTTCGGTTTAATTTATGGCGAAAATGGAAATTTCACCGCCTCTGAAAAGTTTTTTGTGGCCAGCATCGGTATAAACGAGAAAATGGAATATCAAGAAGGTTTGGCCGAAACCTATATGTCTTACGGCAATTTGTGCAGTTCACATCAAAATAATGAGCGAGCCAAAAATTGTTATGAGAAGGCGTTAAAAGCTTATAGCAATCTTGAATTGACTGGCAAAGTGGAAGAATTATCTAAGATAATTGATGAACTCTCGTCGGATTCGAAAAAAGAGGTGAAGATAGTAAAAATGGTTAAAAAAAAAGTAACCCATGTAAAAAACACTTCCACTGTTCATCATAGTTAGGAGATTTGCAAATGGTATGTCATAGATGCGGGAGTCCATATAAATCGGAAGACAGGTTTTGTGGCTTTTGCGGCTATAACCTATCTGTGACCAATAGTAGCAACTTTGTGACCATGCACGCGATCCATGCCAAGGATATTCAATATGATCTTGGCTTACTCTATTTCAAAGAAGGGAAATACCAGGAGGCTCTTGAAATTTTTGAGAAGATTCAAAAGGAAACACCCGACAATTTGCAGGTGATCAATATGTATGAGCGCACGCGTGAAGCTTTAAATGGCAGTGATCTTAATCCATAAGGAAATGTGGAATGACCCAAAAGATCTGCCCCTCATGTCAGCAAGAAAATGCTTTTCAAAACAATTTTTGCAACCAATGTGGTTCAAAACTCATAGGTCTTAGCGAGTATCAGGCACGATTGTGTATACTTTATGGCGAACCCATGGGAGCGGTTTTCTTGCTCCGAAAAGGCCGAACTACTATTGGTCACGACAGCGGAAATCTCATCGTTCTTGGAGACGAGCTGGTTTCGAATAAACATGCAGTAATTTTATACGATGAAGGCAGCTATTGGATTGAAGACCGTGCAAGCAAAAATGGTGTTCATGTCAATGGTGAGAAAGTCACAGAACAGGAACCCTTAGTTGACGGCAGTGTCGTAAAGTTGGGCTCAACTATCCTAAAGTTTGAGCATAATAATGGTTCAGGCTCGGAAATTTAATCAGGAAAGTTACTCTCAAATGAATCTACGTAAAATTTGTTTCTCCATAATTTTTTTAAGCGCGCTCGTTCTGGGCTCCATTCTATTTTTTACCAGTCAAAATTTGACGGCTAAAAATGCCTCGATCAGCACAAAGCCCAATTACGGCGGCGCTTTAGTCGTTGGCATAACGGGTGATGTAGACTCTTTCAATCCTCTCTTTAGCGAATCTTCTGCCGCCCAGGAAATTACCCATCTAATGCTTTTGGGTCTTGCCGATCTCAACGATCAATCGGAGTTCGTACCGGAACTGGCTTCCTCGTGGGAGCACTCCAAGGATTATCTAGAACTCACTTATCATTTGCGCAAAGATGCCGTTTGGTCCGATGGCGTTCCGATCACAGCGGAGGATGTTAAGTTCACCTATGACCTGGTGATGGACAGCACGGTGGCCAGCCCGCGGCAGGGGATCACCGAATATATAAAGAAGGTTGAAGTCAAAAATCCGCATACGGTCACGTTTCATTTTACCAAAGCATATCCCGATCAAATTTTCGACACCGCTGGAGAAATTCTACCCAAGCACGTGCTGGAAAATGCCGACCGCAGCACGCTTCGAAGTCACAAATTCGGCCGCAATCCCATTTCATCGGGGCCGTTCATTTTTAAAAAATGGGTAAGCCAGCAATATATTGAATTGGCGCCAAATGAAAATTATTTTGGCGGTAGACCTTATTTGGATCGCGTGATTTTCAAAATTGTACCGGATCAAACGAATCTGTTATTGCAGCTTCGAACCGGCGAAGTCGACATGATGATTAACACTCCACCTGCTGAAGTCAACCGACTTAAATCGGCCAATCCAAATGTCAGCATATACCCGGTCTCGGGGCGGGTTTACTATTACATTGGCTATAATCACCAGAACCCACTCTTTTCGGAGGTGAAGGTTCGACAGGCCCTGACTATGGCGATTAACCGACAGGGCATCATCGATGCATTTCTCTATGGTTTTGGAAAACCGTGCCTGGGACCGCTGCCACCGATGTTGAAATGGATTGCAACGGACAATGTGGAAAAATTCCCGTATTCATTCGAAAAGTCTAAGCAAATTCTGGCCGAAGCAGGCTGGCAGGACAGTGATGGCGATGGCTGGCTTGATAAAGATGGCCAAAAATTCGAATTCTCTTTAAAAACCAATGCAGGCAACCAGCTCCGCGCCGATGTGAGCGTGATCCTGCAAGACCAGCTGCGAAAAGTGGGTATCAAAGTCAATATTGAAACCATTGAGTGGACCACTATGATGGGCCAGTTACGCTCCAAAAAGTTCGAGGCCTACATGGGCGGATGGAGCACCTCTTTTAACGTCGACCCGACACCGATTTTCCATTCTTCCTCTGATAAAATGTTCAACTTTGTTAGCTATTCGAATCCAAAGGTTGACCGGCTTATCGAAACCGGCCGCGAAGAAATGGATCGGCCTAAGGCAGCCGGCATCTGGAAGGAAACCCAGAGACTGATTTATGAAGATCAGCCCTATACTTTTTTATTCTGGATTGATAAGATCGTTGCGGTGAACAAAAAATTTCAGAATGTCACTCCTATTGCTCTGAGTGCCTTGTACAATTTGGAAAAGTGGTACCAAGTGGCAACAAATTAAGGGTCAAAAAATTAGCGGGCTCGCGCATGGATGCTTGCAGTCGCAGTCAATCACAACCTCTCTTGCGGGTTCGAAATTTATCTGTTGTCTTCAAACAGCCTCATTTAACATTCCTCGCTCTGCAAAAAGTATCTTTTGATCTTCAGTCGGGGGAAACCCTGGCGCTCGTTGGTGAGTCCGGCTCCGGGAAAACCATGATCGCTCTTGCATTGCTCGGATTACTGTCTCAAACAGCAGAGCAGGTTAATGGCGAAATCTGGTTTGCCGGGAAACAACTTGATTGCAGACATAAAAAGTCATTTGAAGGCGTACGCGGCAGCCAGATCGCAACTATTTTTCAAGAACCGGCGGCAGCCCTTAATCCGGTTTTTCAAGTGGGGAAACAAATTTCAGATGTAATTAAAACACACCGAAAGCTCTCGCACAAGGTTGCCAAAGATAGAGTGCTGCAAATTTTTGAACAAGTTCGACTTCCCGATCCCGTCTGGGTTTACGGGTCTTATCCGCATCAATTAAGCGGTGGCATGGCCCAGCGCGTCATGATAGCAATGGCTTTGAGCTGCGAGCCACGACTCATCATCGCCGACGAACCGACCACAGCACTTGATGTCACAACCCAGTTGCAAATCCTCAAACTCATCACAAATTTGCAGAGAGAGCATGGGTTTGCCCTTTTACTGATCAGCCACGATATTACTGTCGTCGCCAAGTTGGCCGACTCTATAGCGGTCATGCGTGCCGGCACAATAATTGAAAGAGGTAAAACAAGTGAATTAATGATCCGTCCGCGCGAATTGTATACCCGAAAACTTATCCAAGCCAATTTAATAATGCCCAATCGGGTCACCAGGATATCACATCATGCACACAAGCCGACCTTACTTCGCATTGAAAATCTCAGCAAATCCTATAAAACCAGGCAGACAAATGCTGCCCAAACTACAGCGGTGAAATTTGTTTCCCTTGAGATTTTTAAAGGTGAATGTCTAGGGCTCATCGGCGAGTCGGGAAGCGGCAAATCAACCTTCGGCAAATGTCTCCTTCGTTTGCTTGAACCTGATACAGGCAGCGCCTGGCATGAAGAGACTGATTTATTGCAATTATCAGCCAAGAAATTCGGTGCGTACCGCGCCAGATTCCAAATGATTTTTCAGAATCCCTTGCAGGCGCTAAATCCGCGCCAAAGGGTTGGCGCCGCTCTCATGGAGCCGTTGCGAGTCCATCAAAGTCTTGGCAAACAAGCAGCATTGAAACGTGCTTCCGAATTGCTTAATTTAGTGAGATTAGAATCTGAGTTATTGAATCGCCTGCCCCATGAACTCAGTGGCGGCCAGCGCCAACGTGTGGCCCTGGCGCGGGCTTTATCGACAAAGCCAACCTTCCTCGTTGCAGATGAGCCGACATCCAGTCTGGACGCCTCGCTTAAACGGCAAATTATTGAGCTTTTCCAGGAGATGCAGCAAAAATTTGGGCTCACACTATTATTGATTTCACACGATTTATCGGCAGTTTCTGAAATTTCGGATCGAATTGCGGTGATGTACGCGGGCGAAATAGTTGAAATTGCGCAAGCCAAAAACATAATTCAAGCGCCAAGTCATCCTTATTCAAAACTATTGGTGCAATCAGCTATGAGTACCCTATCTACTGACACCTATGTTTCCGAAGATCTTGGTTACAAAGAAAATGCAACGAAGGAAAAAAGCAACGGCTGCCAATATGCTTTTCATTGCCCTTATGCTGAAGTCATTTGCTTTGAACAAGAACCCGTTTTAAAAAAGTTATCCGAAGATCATTTCGTTGCCTGCCATCTTGTTGGAGAAATCGTTTCCGTCCCAACCGCGGAATCTATTCGGAAGGAGGTTTCTTAGCGATTCATGGCGAGATATATTCTAAAAAGGCTTGGTATCTCTCTGCTCATCGTCTGGGGTGTCCTCAGCATTACTTTTCTTCTCATGCGCCTTGCGCCGGGTGATCCGTCCTCCCTTTACATACGACCCGAAATCGATGCAAAGACTGTAGAAAATATTCGCCGGCAAATGGGGTTAGAACTGCCGTTGTGGCGTCAGTATTTTCTCTGGATTGGCGAGTTCATGAGGGGCAATTTTGGCGTTTCCTTCACCCATCATCGCCCGGTCAGTGAGATTCTTGCAGAAGCCATTCCAAACACATTGAAGCTTACCGGGGTCGTTTATTTTTTGCAATCGATCGCGGGAATCGTTCTGGGTGTTATCACGGCCGTAAAGCGCGGAACCAAACTTGATCTGTTTATCACTTCATTTCTGCTCTTTTTATATTCGATGCCCGGGTTCTGGCTTGGATTGATGGCAATTATGCTCTTTTCTCTAAAACTGGGTTGGTTGCCATCCAGTCAAATGAGAAGCCTGCACGTCTCAGGTGGTTTTTGGGCCGAGTCTCTTGATTACATTAAACACCTCATTTTGCCCGCATCCATCCTGGCAATGCCATTTGCAGCCTCGACTGCCCGATTCGTACGTAACAGCCTCGCCGAGGCTCTGGAACAAAATTACATTCGCACCGCAAAAGCATACGGCATCAAATCCTGGAAAATTCTATTTCAATATGCGCTTAAAAATGCTCTTCTGCCTCTGGTCACTCTTTTTGGGTTACACTTGCCCTTTTTGTTAGGAGGCGCTGTCATAACCGAGCATATATTCGCCTGGCCTGGCCTCGGAACAATTACCGTAAACGCTATTTTTGCCCATGATTTCCCGGTCATTTTGGCCAGTACTTTCATTGCCGCGTTAACAGTGGTAATGGGCAATCAAATTTCCGATTTCCTCTACCTTCTTGTTGATCCCCGGGTACGAACCGGCCTCTCGAAAAATTAAAATTTCTAATAGAATGAAAAAAACATTTTTCTCGAAAAGTTTGAACCACAGACCAGCCATTGTCGGTTTGCTGGCGATTAGCCTTTTGGTTATTGGGGCTTCCATGAGCCGTTTCCTTACAAAATATGACCCGGTTCAGCACGGCGATCTGCTCACCGAACGGTATTTATCTCCATCCTATGAGCACCCGTTTGGCACAGACAAATTTGGCCGGGACGTTTTCAGCCGTGTTTTATACGGGGGGCGTATTTCACTGACGATCGCATTTAGCGTCGTCTTGATGTCGATAACCATTGGCTTGATTTACGGAGCAGTCTCCGGCTATTTTGGTGGATTTATCGATTCGGTCATGATGCGGCTGTTGGATTTCCTGCTTGCCTTCCCAGTCATTTTCCTTATTATTGCCGTGGCCGCAGTTTTTCAAGTGAGTCACTGGTACTTGATACCCCTACTCGGTCTCACCGGCTGGATGGATACGGCCCGCCTGGTCCGAGCCGAAGTTCTTTCGGTTAAAGAAAGAGATTTCATATTGGCAGCAAAAGGCCTTGGGTTTACGCATACACGCATCCTGATGAAGCACATTATTCCAAACTGTCTAAACCCGGTGATCGTCGCTGCAACTTTGAAGGTTGGAGAAGTCATTCTTTTAGAATCAGCCTTGAGTTTCCTGGGAATAGGAATTCGTCCGCCGAGTCCGAGCTGGGGCAACATCATAAACGATGGTCGCCAGGCGCTCCTGAGTGCCTGGTGGGTCGCAACATTTCCAGGCATCTTTATTGTGCTGGCCGTCATGAGTTTTAACCTGATAAGCGATGGTTTCCGACAGGCTTTAGGCCTTCAAAAATGACCTTCACATATACGTTAAGCTACTGTTTTATTTGCCGATTATAGTATAGGAGTATCAGCTATGATCAGATAAATGTGTTGAGTGAAATCGAGTTTTGGATCGCCACAAAAGATGAGTCATTCAGATTCCAACATCAGCAATGCACGCGAAGACCTTATCGGGAAATCCCCCGCAATTAATAAAGTCGTCACAACGGCTCAAAAAATTGCCAGAAATCCCTCGCTCACCACCCTCATAACTGGCGAAAGCGGCACTGGAAAAGAGGTGATTGCTCGACTGATTCATAGCGCAAGCCCATCGGTTAAGCAGCCATTTGTAGACATCAACTGTGGCGCGATTCCGGAGAATTTGCTGGAGTCGGAATTGTTTGGTTACGAAAAAGGTGCCTTTACGGGCGCAAATAATCGCAAGCAAGGTTTGTTTGAATTGGCTAACGGCGGCACTATTTTTCTCGATGAAATTGGTAATATTTCCACAAACATCCAGGCAAAGCTTTTGAAGGTGGTGGAAAGTAAACGTTTTCGCCGCATCAACGGTTTGCAGGAAATCAAAGTTTCGACCCGCATTATTGCGGCCACAAATGTAAATCTTGAGGAAGCTGTCAGGGATGGTAATTTTCGTGAAGATTTGTATTATCGTCTCAACGTTTACCAAATAAATCTACCCCCATTACGGGAACGCGATGGGGATTCGGTCATTTTGGCACAGCACTTCATCGACAGTTTTAATCAGGAGTACGATCGGAAAATTAAGGGCCTTGCACCGTCAGCAAAAGAGTTCATACAAAATTATCATTGGCCAGGCAATATCCGTGAGCTGAAAAACGCCATCGAACGAGCTGTTTTGGTTGAGTCTGAAGAATGGGTCGAAGCTGACGACCTTTCTGTTGATTCCGAGCAAGCCAGGCCAAGCGCCCGTGTGAATGATACCCCAAAGGTCACCACTGTTGACCTAAATTTCGCTAACTTCGAAATTCCCGATGAAGGTATTCCATTCGAAGAGATCGAACGAAATATTATTTTGAGTGCCTTAGAAAAAGCTGACGGCAATATAAGCAAGGCGGCCAGGCTTTTAAGAATTAATCGTGGCAAATTTCGTTACCGTCTCGAACGGCTTGGATTATCTGTCGGGTAATACTTCTAAACATCCTTTTCGGAATTAACTACGCCCGGAAAGCCGCTTCCCCTCCTCTTCATCGACCCGTGTTAGTAATAAACTGCCGACAATAAACATAACCACTACAATGCTCATCCCGGCGCGCTGCGAATTAAACATTTCGGTCAAGATGCCAAGAAAAAAAGGCCCTATAAAGGCGGTTGCTTTTCCCGAAAAAGCATAAAAACCAAAAAACTCCGTCTCTTTATCCGAAGGTACAAATCGTCCCATGAGTGAGCGGCTGACCGCCTGATTGGGGCCTAAGAAAAACCCCACGATAATTCCGGAAACCCAGAACCAGAGTTTACTTGGCGCAAAAACAGCGAGTAGAGTAGCGGCAATGAATACCATGTTCGTAATTTGAATGGTCCTCTTGCCGCCAATACGATCATCGAGAAATCCCATCGCAAATGCACCGAGTCCGGCGGTGATATTTAAAACAATCCCAAAGGTTAAGATTTCGGAGAATGTGAACCCAAACGTTCCGGCGGCATAAATCCCGCCGAATGAATAGATGGTAATGATACCGTCGTTATAAAAAATTCGCGCAATAAGTAAGCGGACGATCTGCCGGTAGCGTTTAATCTCATGGAATGTGCTCTTTAGTTGTCCCACGGTAGAAGAAACCATCTGCCCGATATTGGGAAAGGTCCGGCCTTTTTTCTCTTTCACCCAAATAAAAAAAGGCACGGCAAAAATTGTAAACCAAACAGCCACAAGGAGATTGGTAGCCCGGATATTTTCGCTGTTTTCGGTAGAGAAACCGAACCAGGGATTTTCTGTTTGTACAAATCCTACCATGGCGACCACCATGCATAAAAGCCCGCCTACATAACCAACCCCCCACCCGTATCCGGAGATGCGGCCAATTTTATCGGACGGGGCAACGTCGGGTAAGAAAGCATTATAAAAGACCATGCCCATTTCCATGCCGATGTTGGCAATAACAAACCAGACCAGTCCTTTTAAAACCTGACCTGGTAAAACGTTAAAAAGATTGGCGGTGCCAATAACAGTAATTGCCGTTAAGATCAAGAGAATTCGTTTTCTGAAGCCGCCGGTATCAGCGAGCGCACCAAAAAATGGCGAGAGGAGTCCAACTGTCAACGCTGAAATTGTGATGCCCCGTGACCACATCGCTGTGCCTGCAATCTCATCAGGTGCGACTGTTTTAGTGAAATAAGTCGCGTAAATAAAGGTTAAAACCAGGGTTGAAAAAGAGGAATTGGCAAAGTCGTACAAAGTCCATGCAAATATGGTACGGCGGTCGTTCTTTTGGGGAGGCATCCTCTCTCCTTAAAAAAATCTCAGCTTAAAGGGAAGCAGGTGAGTCGATTAGAAGAAACATACAGAATTAAAGTTCAAAAGTCAAGATGATGCATTTAGAACTCTCAGCTTGGCAGCGATGAGCTGATCGTGCCGTATTTCGAGAAGGGTTGCAAATTTATGAATCAGATAGTCTTCGTGCTGATCCAGCTTT
Organism: candidate division KSB1 bacterium; assembly: GCA_022562085.1. Lineage (NCBI taxonomy): Bacteria > Pseudomonadati > Candidatus Zhuqueibacterota bacterium. Next base: position 16,826 of record JADFPY010000024.1, read on the forward strand.
CCATCCGCATAAACCAGTTTCCATAAAAATTCGACAACTCGAATCTTCTCATCCTCCGAATAATTTTCATTGATCAGGTTGGTGAATTTCCACAAGTCGATGCTATTTTTCCGCTCTTTATCGGCTGCTTCGGTTAGTTCAGCCGCAACTTCGTCGGACAAATCATATTCTTCATTTAAGATTGCCAGGATTCTTTCGCGCTCCTTTTCACTAAACTCACCGTCGATTTGCGCCATTTCCAGAAACAGTGCGCAAGTGGCAATACGGATATCATGAGCTTGGACTTCGTTTGATTCTTTGGAATCGGGTTCGCCTGCGGCGCCGAATACTTTGTTTATAAAATCGAGCATGTTGACCTCCGGTTTTTAAGCATGTCGGGGCGAATGGGCTTTCACCCTTACAATCTAAATTGTTAATTGATTTAATTGACAATTTAAACTGTTTTTCTTATAATTCAACTCAAATTGAATTATAAGTTATAATTAAGAGGAGGGGCAGATCTATGGAACCGGTATTTACCAACGACGCCATCGTTTTAGGAATTTTATTTGCTATCCTGGCCTTTGTATTCAAAACCTCTCATAGCTCCAACCCATTCTGGAAAAAGTTTTACACCTATGTGCCGTCTTTGCTGCTGTGTTATTTTATACCATCTTTGCTAAATTCAATGGGAATCATTTCCGGTGAAAATTCCAACCTTTATTTTGTTTCTTCCCGTTATCTACTGCCCGCCAGTTTGGTTCTATTAACTTTAAGCATCGACTTGAAACGAATTTTAAGTCTTGGTCCCAAGGCGCTCATCATGTTTCTGGCCGGCACCGTGGGAATTATAATTGGAGGTCCAATCGCTGTGTTAATTTTTAGTTTTGTTGCTCCCGACGTTGTCGGCGGCAGCGGCGGCGATGCCGTTTGGCGGGGGCTGACCACAGTTGCCGGAAGCTGGATAGGCGGCGGCGCAAATATGACCGCTATGAAAGAGGTCTTTGAAGTCAGCGATAATCTATTTTCGGCCATGATTACCGTAGATGTTATCGTGGCGAACATCTGGATGGCTTTTCTCCTCTACGGCGCAGGCATCTCAGCACGAATCGACCGCTGGTTTAAAGCGGACGCTTCGGCGATTGATGAGGTTCGTAAAAATATTGAGGAGTACCGGGCGAGCATTGCTAAAATCCCCAGCCTCACCGATGTTACCATGGTTCTGGCGGTCGGGTTTGGCATTACCGCCATCGCGCATTTTGGCTCAGATTTAATCGCCCCCTGGATTGCGGAACATGCGCCCGCACTTGCTAAATACAGCCTAACCTCCGGCTTCTTTTGGATTGTCGTGATCGCGACCACCGGCGGCATGGTGCTCTCATTCACCAAAGTCCGCGAGCTCGAGGGGGTTGGCGCCTCCAGGTACGGCAGTTTACTTTTGTATGTTTTAGTAGCAACCATCGGTATGAAAATGGATATTATGGCCATTTTCGAAAGTCCGCAATTGTTTTTAATTGGAATTGTCTGGATGATTGTCCATGTGATTATTCTTTTGTCGGTTGGTAAAATAATTAAAGCGCCGTTTTTCTTTGTGGCAATCGGCAGTCAGGCCAATGTCGGCGGCGCTGCTTCCGCGCCTATCGTGGCTTCGGCTTTTCATCCGGCATTGGCGCCCGTTGGAGTGCTGCTGGCTGTTCTTGGCTATTCTTTAGGAACTTACGGCGCCTGGATTTGCGGGATTATGATGCAGGCGGTTGCGCCTTAGGTACCCCAATAATTAGGAACTGACAAGTAATTTCTGCCATACTCGATAAATTTGTCCCCGAATGTTTTTATCGGGGAAGCATTCGAGCACAAGCTTTTTGTGAGAATTTGAAATCACAAATATCAAAAAACAAATGCCGACGGCTCGGCATCAAACAAAATCACTGAAAGTTATGGTTTTATTGGACATTGGGATTTGGTATTTGAGTTTTATCCCCGACTAAACTTGTCCCCGAATTCTTTAATCGGGGAACATTCGGGGACAAGCTTGTAATTTGTAGTTTGTTTTTTTGAGATTTCCGGCTTGCCCCGTTGGATCTGTATCCCACGTGGCTTGTCCGGGTTAGGAAATTCACTTTTTTCTGCAAAGGAAAGCCCGACTCCCAAATGGAACCGGGCTTTTCATTCTTGGCGCTAATTTAATAAATTTCAAACATCTTAGAAACAAAATTGTGAATCAGACAGTTCTAGAAACTACCCAGTCTGCAAAAAATATAAATCAAGGCTAACGAATTATTAAAATATTGCATTTAAGTTTTTTTGTGCATAGTTTTAAAGAATTATTCTTTCAATCGAATCCGAAGTAAAAAACATGCCTTTTCCCAGCCTGGAAAACTTTAAAATCCAGAAAAAACTTAGCACAAGATTGTGTTACTCACTTTATGATGCAATCGATCAACGAGACAATAGAAATGTTTTTCTCAAAATTTTAGATCAAAAATTTGACGGGAATCAAACAGCCGTCAGCAATTTCATAAACGGCGCTCGAATCGCCCGAATGCTAGATCACCCCAATATCGCCAAAATTTATGATTCCGGCGAAGACATGGGGCACTACTTTATTTCCTCAGAAGTAATTGAATTCCAACCTCTCAAAGCTTTGATTTTGGAAATCTTTTCGTTGTCTTTGGCGGATTTGACGAAAATTTTTACAAACATAGCCAAAGCCTTAAATTACGCCCACCTTCGCGGCGTCGTCCATGGTTTTTTAAATCCAAACAATGTATATATTAACTCAAACAGTGACATTAAGATCGGTGACCTTGAATTTAATTGGTACGTCTCGAATATTCTCACGAGCGACACCAAAGAATCTGCCGACCTGTCGAAATATATCGCACCCGAATATTATAGAAGTGTTGAGCAGGCTGATGGCCGGGGCGATATTTATTCTCTGGGTGTGATTTTATTTGAATTCTTAACAGGAACCCCCCCCTTTAATCAAAAGGACATGGCTTCCATTCAAGAGCAGCATTTAGCAGGTAAAATTCCGCCGGTTGATTATGGGGAGCTCCAACTTCCGATAGAGTTTAACGAAATCATCAATAAATCAATTAACAAATTTATTGATAAGCGATTTCAGAATTCAAATGAATTTGTACAATCATTGGAATTTCTGAGTGAGAAATATTTAGAGGTCCCCACTACTTTGGAAATTTCCGAGCAACAAGTTGCTGCGTTTGAGGCAAAAATTAAAGAAAAAAAAGGCCAGAATCCTTGGCCTATTCAAGAAGCCTCTATAGATACGTCTACCGACATGTCAACAATTTCCTATGAGTCACAAGGGCTAAAATTCGTAACCAAAAAACTTTTAAACGTTGGTCTGATTATTTTAGCTCTGGTAGCAGTCATTATTTTTGGCAAAAATTTTTTCTTTGATGCGAGTGGTTCCGATGACTTACTAAATGGTTTTGCAACAACACCCCCCGAGGTTACGGGTTTATCCAACGCTAACAACATCCAGGATGAAAACTCCGTTGCGAGTGCTATAGCTGCCTTAGATTCTCTAAACGCTTTGTTCTTGACGGATGAAACAAACTTATCCGAGGTTGAGGACTTCCCAAAATCAAATGGTTCCGATTCAGAGGAATTTGAGCTAAAGCCGACAAAACCTATAAATGAAGATATTTTGCAGTCAGGCTCCGCGACCATGAATATTTTCGTGCGGTCAGGCAACAAACCGATTGAGACGAATATTTTTCTGGATGATCAGTTCGTGGGTAATACCGACAAGAACGGACACCTAACACTTTCACAGCTTGAACTGGACAAAATTTACGCCGCGCGAGTATCCATGGCAGGGTATACTTCCACCACCAAATACATCACACTATCCCAGGAAACAACACAGGTTACTTTTGATATCGAGCCAAGAGTAAACACTCTTGGAACGCTCATCCTGGATGCCATTCCAGGAGCAGATTCTGTTTTTGTGAACGATGTTTTGTTTGGGGGAAAAACTCCTTTTGAAATGAAGTTTCAGCAGGGGCAGCATCAAATTCGACTGGTCAATTCGAGCCTACAAAAAAGCTGGGAACAAACTGTGGAGTTAAAGGCCGGGCAGGTGCTCAATATTAAACACGATTTCAACACCATTGAATATGGCAAAATCGCAATCTCCCTAAAAAATGCTTTTGAATTCGGTTTTGGGTATGTTTACGTGGATGGTAAAATTTGGCCTGAAAAGCACAACACCACGCCGATTGAAATTAATTTAGAAGTTGGCTCTCATAAAATTGAAGTACGGCGGGAAGGGTTTGCTACCCTACCTGCTGACACAGCTATCGTCGTTGGTAACAACACGATACAATTCGTATCTTTCCGATTAGCAAAAGAGCAATAACGCTGGCCTTGGAAAATTAACGATTCGGCCTGACCGGCGGAACCGGCAAAGCGTTTGAGCCATCGCCTCCCTCGCCCTTATTTAAGACGGTCGTATACAAAACCGCGGCAGCTCCTGCCACTATTCCACCTCCCGCAAGCCATTTCCACTTGCCACCACCACTTTGTCCAATCAAAATGTTTTGGGCAAGTCTTACAGATAAGGTGTCTGTCGCCCCTGCTGTTAAATGCAATTGGTACAACTGTTCTTCAAAACCCCTTTCAGTGAATATCAGTTGGTAACTTTCGTCCACGAGTTCACAGATTAGAGTTGGCGTGTTTTTATTGTATGAAACGAGGCCGTTTTTAATTGCGATAATATTTACATTCGCGTGCTCAGAAGTGATATACAAACAGCCAACCAAACGGTTTCTGACTTCATTAAATCGCTCCGACAAGTCCGGTGGAATGACCGTTTCATCCAGCTCCATTCTTGGATTCGCGCGGACCGCTTGCTCAAATGCGGATGTAATTTCCCCTTCGGTTGCATTGTGACGAGTGAGAACAAATCCTAAATGCAAATAAGCATCAAACAACACCCGATTTGATACATTCGGCATTTCGGTGACTTCTATTAAATATGCAATTGCCTGGTCAAACCTGGCTTCCCAAAAATATTTCTTCCCCTCATTGAGTTTTTGGATGGCTTCTTCTTGTGCCAAACCGGGAGCGGTTATTAAGAAGCATCCAAGAATGATCATTAATTTTAATTTCTTAGTAGTACTCATTTTTCTTCCTTTTTCTGATTTGTTAACCTTTAGAAAAAAGCTATTAATCAAGTCCTGAGTTGAAAAAAAGAGCGCTCATCACTTCTCGCGCTTCGTCGTGCGAATTTATCGAATTAAAAGAACCTTTCTAATTTGTTGAAATTTCCCTGCTTCAAATTGAATGATATAAATTCCTGAACCCATTGCATGACCATTGTCAGCAGTGCCGTCCCAGTTAATCCGGTAAGTCCCGGGAATGTGGGTTTCGGATAATAGTTTGCGAACTTCCTGCCCAAGGATATTTAGGACTTTTATCCTAACCTCACTTTGTTCCTTAACCTGGTAGAAAAGGGAGGTACCCGCATTAAAAGGATTCGGAAAATTCTGACTTAGATAGAACGACTCCGGCGATAACTCAGCTAATTGATCGGAATTTTCAACATACTCATTCGTGCCAATGATCAAATCGAATTCTCTTTGGAGGCTATTTTGATCAGGTAAAAACTCATACTCAAAAATTTCCCGGATGTCTATTTTTTGTAAGGTACTGTTATCCAGTAAACTCGCTTGAAAATTAGAGGGTAATGATTCCAAATTTCTAAATCGCAATTTAACCGAGGCGTTTTGAATATTTGTTTTAACCTGGAAATGCCACACCTGTCCTTCATAAAAAGGCGGACGGAAGTCCGTGGTAAAATTACCGTGAAACCCCTGCCAATCGTTATGCGGAAAACGCACGGAAACAAAATCGGCAATATAAGGCGGCTCCAGATAGTCTAACTTATCCCATGTCTCTGCAGCGTTCTGAGCAACGCCTAGGTAACTTGAACCATCGAGAGCTGACTCACAAACAGCCTCTACCCTAAGAAACCACTCCGAGTCGGTAAATTTGATGGACGCCTTTTGAACCGACGAAGTGCCATCAGATTGTAGGGGAGGAATCGACAACGCCACCCCGGATGTCTGACTAAATACTGAATACCCCTCCCATGGGGACAGAGTAGTGACTTCACCGGGCAGCAACCACTGACCCTGGTAGGTATACAACCCCATAAAGGCATCGGTTGAGGTCGAAGTCGCCAGAATGTCACTCCAATCAACCGGAAAACTAAAGGGAAGTCCAAAATCATTCCACCCTTGACTCAGGGGAATCTCAAACGGCCGGTTTGCTTCAACCGAAGTTCCGATGCCTGAATCGATGCGTTTGTTCGGATCGCGCACAATCAACCAGCCTGCAGTTCCGGGTGAAAACGGCCGTATGTTTGGATATTCCGAATAGGTGTCAGACCCGGAATTGTATTGAAATAACCGCCACGTGCTTGATTCGTACTGCCCCAGGTCATCTTCAAAAATATTCAATGCACTTTTATCATCTAAATTTAATGGAACGGAAATCATTCGATAGAAAGTCGACTCCGCGCCGCCAGGCTGGGATGTCTCTTTTAACAGCCCCTCATTATTAATGCCAGTGATACGGACAGATAAGTTGAGGGGCAGAGTATCCCAATTGCTTTGCGGAAAATAAGAAAAATGAAACCCATCCCAGGCCTGGATATAGTAATTGATGCCGAAAATTGAAAGTTCGGCGGCAGGAATAGTAGCGGCGTAAGTATCGCCGCCAACGTTGCTCATTTGCATCGGTTGAAAAATATCCTTGCCGCTTTGTCTATAAAAAAGCACCGCTTGAGCAATTTGGGAATTATCCTGAATGGCTGCTTGAATAATCACCTCCTGTCCTTCATCAACGGATAACGGGGGCTGGTGGGAAATAGTGGGCGGTTCCGAATCCACGAACTCGGTGTCGACCACTGTAACCGTTTCTGCGGTGTCAGAAAAAGACTCGACATTCCTAACATTATCATGCGCTGCGACCTCAAATCCATAAGTACGCCCATCTTCCCCCTGGAACGTAATGGAGGTTTCCTGGAAAACCCGCTGTAAATTCTGCCAGGGCCCATTATCAACCTGGTAGCGGACATCGTAAACTCCGGAAAGTCCGGATCCCTCGTTGTCTGTTCCGGAGCCGGCCCACGTAACCGTAAAAGTTTCGCTGGTACTGGTATCAGGAGAACTGGCTTCCGTACCTGTGGGCGGAGTTGTATCCAGACCCAACTTTTGGATAGCTTGTCTATTATTTCCTGCACTGTCAATTAAACTAATTTCCAGCTCAAAAACGCCGTCGGGTTTATCCTTAATATTTAGACCTATATTGAAAGAGATATTCTCTCCACTGGGAACGTTTTCCATGATTTTTGAGATATTTAATTTTTCTGATTCCAGGCTGATCAGTTGCAGGTGGCTCTCATTATATTTTATGTTAATAGTAGCTTCAACAGTTGAATCTTGATTAAACCAATAAGGGTCGAAATCCGGATTCTGAATAGCTAGTTCGGAAATTTGGGGAGTAGTACCATCGTAGCGCAGCAGAACGGAACTATTATTGCGGAAGTCCACATTGCCACGACCATCCTGAAACCAGAGATAAAAATTCTGACCATCCTCAAGTTTAGTGTCAAAACTAAGCGGTGACTCACCGGCAGCGCTGCCGGTTGTGTCAAAGTTTGCGGCAGGTGGACTATCAACTTTAAAAAGAGATCTTTCGATTCCACTTGCATCCGTTGGCGGTACCCAGGCTACCTGGAATGTTGGATTATTCTGCCAGGGACTCGGATTCGTACCACCGGCAGTAAGAAGCAGAGGCGGCCCCGGTGCCGTGAAATCATTGGCTACCGTGTCAACCTGAGTTGTGGTCTCCGGGATTTGCAAGATGGACTCTACGTTTCCTGCACGATCGTACGCTGCAGCTTCAAAGCTGTACGTGTGCAGGTGCAGGCCGTTATAGGTTGCCGAAGTGTCCTGTGTATTCGACTTCCAAATCGTCCAGGGTGAATTATCCACCTGCACCATTACGTCGTAAGTTCCGGAAAGTCCGGAACCTGAATCTGTTCCTCCTCTCCAGGTAACCAGAAAATCCTCCTCAGCGCTAACCGCAGGAGAGTTCGCCAAAGTCCCCGTGGGTGGTGTCGTATCAACTATAAAAGAGCGCGGTGCAGATTGACTCCCGTAAACCGAACCGTCCCAGGCAGACACCCGCCACCAATACTTGCCATCCGCTAAAACAGTGGGCAATGAATACGAGGCGGTATCTTGGCCAGAAGGGACTGGAGGAGTTGGTACAAACCCTGCCACATCTGTCCTTGATTCGATAATGGAAGCAGAGCTAAAACTCGTGTCTTGTGCAATTTCTATCCTGAAGTGTAAGGGATCGTTGTCTGCATCTTCTGGCACACCCCACTCCAGTTTCGGAGGTGGCGAGGAACTGTTGAAAAGAGTACTGTTGTCCGGAGATAACAGAGTCGGTGTCTGTGGCGCCCGATTGTTGGTTTCAACTACTGAACCAGCGCCAAAATTTTGATTGATTTCGTCCTGACTAAGTTCCCGATTGTAGATTGCAACTAAGTATACCTCGCCTAGCCAAGGGCGGTCCCCGGTGAGTTCATTTCCGATAATAAGGGGATAGGAGCTATTCCAGTTGGAAAGATCTCCGGGAAGTGGCTCCGATATTACTTCATTGCCATCAAGATATACCCGCTCATTACCCTCTTCGGAGTAAGTAACAACATAGTGAGCATCATCATTAGTAATGACCGGACCGGAGACCCTTTGGGGGGTGCCGTTGAGTGTCGTTGTTGTGGTTCTTATGCGAATTGCAATAGATAGACTATCCTGACCCAGGGTTACATTGCGTAAAGATGGATCACTTGAATAGCTTACCAAACGAGCAGGCCCACTTTGGGTCAAATCTGATGTTTTACACCAGATTTCAATTGAAAACGCTCCATTGCCGACGATTTCTCTGAATAGTTTGCTGGCAGGTCCGATACTTGAAATAATAGAACTCGAGTCAATGCTAACCCCGTTACGCTCTGTCAACCATGTCACATTATCCCCGGAAATGGTCAGGTTCAATGTTGAATCGACATCACTAAAATCCTCAACAAGAGAACCTCTGCCTTCAATGAAAGGATAATATGCTATCAACCCATCGGTAATCCTTGTGTCATTTTGACCATGTGCTTCTTGAAACAGCGTAAATAGAAGTAGCAGAGATGCAAGACGCTTTAAACGAGAAACGCCTGGCCAGTAAGTGCCACGAGGCATTTTTATCTCACTTTTCTTCCAACAGAACTTGTGCCTGAAAATAATATTGCCATGCGTTAGCACCCGAGAAGCCAGGAATCTTATGTCTTCTAATATCAAGAGAACCAAGAATTTAGTTAGTTTCATAACTCTTCCACAGGAAATTTATTTTAAAATTAATAGGACTAACTTCGAGAATTGAGCGGAGAAGATCATCGAAAGCCTTGCTTGGCTTCTGCTGTGAATCAATTTCAATTCAGCAAGTCGACCAAAAGTAAACTTCGGTTACGTCATTTTTTCAGCTCATAACACTTCCGATAAAAACTCCCCCGGCATCGGAGATTTGGACCTGATGAAGATAAATCATAGTGCATTATTTTACACACAAATTACCACAACTGCGGAATGGGAAACATCCTTAACTCCCTCTTATTATACCTGTTCATAGTTAAAAAGTCAATTATAAAATGCGAGGAAAGCTTCTTTCCCGCTTCTGAGGTTCACTTTTCAGTTCGCACTCACCTTCTTTTTCTTAAGCGAACCTTGCTTTTTAAATCATTCTTTTTTAATTGTAAAGAGCGTTCAATGCCATATTAACTTCACACCCGGAAATTCCGATCTCCGATTAAAAACTCGAAAGTCAAGACAACAATAGAGTTAATCTATGGAAAGATTTGTAACTGCCACTGCCATAGCTAAATGGATAGAAATTGTGGAAAGGCAAAAATCTTGAGAATTTGTTGAAGGATTTAACCCTTGCTGTTGGACCTAAATTTTCAAATTCATAAAATTAAATGAATGGTAAATGAATTGCCAGACGAGGATTTAACACTTATTTTTAACGCCATCGAATCAGGCAAATGTCTGGCGTTTTTAGGCGCCGGAGCCTGTACTTCTTTTCAGGTAGATGATTCGAAAGAAGAACCCGGCTTGCCTACCGGGGGTGAGTTGGCAAAATGGCTGGCTGAAAAGTGCGAGTACAGCAACGGCACTGTTTATGACCTACTAAAAGTTGCGGAATATTATTTGTACACCAAAAGCGGTGACCGCGAACCGCTTGAGAAAGCCATTCAAGAAAAAATTCAGATAGGCTGCAAGCCACGACCCATCCACACGGTTATCGCGCAACTTTGCCAGATCAAAATCGTGATCACCTCAAATTACGATGCCATTCTGGAAAACGAGTTGAACAAATACGGCCGCAACCTCATCAAGCATGTCTACAATCCTCAGAACCCCAAGACCGGCCATTTTCAGGGGCCGGTATTTTTTGGTGACACGGATATAATTTTACACAAAATGCACGGCAGCATCGATGAGCCCAGAAGCATGGTGATCACGCAGTCAGACTACATCCGTTACCTGGCCTACCTTAACGACATCGACCGTGGCATGCCGGAGTATTTTCGCAAAATGATCATTCCACAGTTTACACTGCTGTTTCTGGGTTACAGCCTGGAGGATTGGAATTTTCAGGTGATCTGGGAGGGTGTGCTTTCTCAGCAGGCGAATTTGAATCTCAACAAAGACGCCTACGCTTTGGTGAAAAATCCTTCGCATATGCAGACCCGCTACTGGGCCAAGCGCAACGTGGTGGTTCTGGATCAAGATCTCACCGAATTTGCCAGGAAGCTCGCCGAACATTTTAATCTCGAAATTCCGCAGTTGGGGATCGATAAGAATCCGGAGGCATCTGAGGAATGAGCCGGGCGCCTTACAAATATCTCGATTATTACACCTATGCGGATGCGGATCTTTATTTCGGCCGTGAAAAAGAAATCCAGAGAATGGTGGGTGAAATTCTCTCTTCCCGGCTCCTGGTACTGTTCTCGCCGTCCGGTTCCGGGAAAACCTCGCTGATCAATGCCGGCGTCCGCCCGGCGCTCGAAAACATCGGCTACAAAACCATCTATGTTCGCCTGAAAAGCGAGCCCGTTGCTTCGGTGATCGATGCGCTTGCAAAAGAGCTAAATCTGAAATTCAAGAGCACGGATACCAGCCCAGATTTATATGACTTTCTGAAACGTGCCATCGATCAGGGTCAGCAAAAAGAAGAACCTTTTAAGCCGCTGGTGCTGTTCCTGGATCAGTTCGAAGAGTTTTTTATCGTATTTCGAGATAAACCTGAGCTGCGGCAGGAATTTATCGAGCAGTTGGCCAAAATAAGATATGATGTGCAGATGCCGGTTTTTGTGGTGCTCTCCCTGCGGGAAGACTATTTCGTCAACCTGCACGAGTGCCGACAATCCATTCCCTGTCTTTTTCAGAATAACGCAACCATT